>DATJPE010000058.1 GCA_035506535.1 Actinomycetes bacterium
CTCATGGACGAACGGCGGCTGCGCGAGAACCGTGGCCGCTGAGCCTCCCGACGAACCCCCGTACGCCATCGTGCTCGCGCCGGGGGCGCGCCGAGCGCTCACCGAGACGCTTCTTTCCGCCGCGGCCTTCGCGGCCTCGGAGTTCATCAGCGGACCACTCGCCCAACGACCACGAGCGGTCGGGGTTCCGCTCCGTGCGCCCTTCGAGGGACTGTGGCCCGCGCGACGCGGCGAGTATCGAGTCCGCTACCGCATCGACGACGAGCGCCGCCGGGTCATCGTCCTCGACGTCGACCACCGGCGAGACGTCTACCGGTCCTGAACGCAACACGACGTCGGCGGCTCCCCTGGCGACGATGCCGCACCGCCCCCGGCCGCGCGCCGATCAGTCGCCGTAGCCGAGGCGCTCGCGCACGACCCGCCGCGCGAGGTCGAGAAACGTCGCGTCGTCGTAGAGGACGAACTTGGTGTCGGCCCCCAACAAGATCGCGTGCAGTTCGAAGGCCAGCTGGTCGGGGTCGGTGTCGTCAGGCAGTTCGTGTTGCTCGATCGCGGCGACCGCGAAGGAGCGGAGCAGTCCGGTGAAGTCCGACTGGATGGCGACCAGCCGATCCTTCACCGGCCCGGGACGCGCGCCCATCTCCAGCGACGTTGCGGCGAAGAAGCAGCCGCCGGGAAACACGCGGCGCCCCACGTAGCTGAGGAACGCGTCGCACACGGCGAGCAGCTGTTCACGCCCCCGCGGCGCCGCAAGGGCCGGCTGCACAACCTCCTCGTCGAGGACCCGCTCGGCCTCCTCGACGGTGGCCAGCTGCAGCTCCTGCTTGGACCCGAAGTGCGCATACAGGCCGCTCTTGCTGATCCCGGTGGCCGCGGCGAGGTTCCCGATGGACAGGCCCTCGAGCCCGTCGACGGTGGCCAGCGAGGCAGCCGCGCCAAGGATCGCCTGCCGGGTGCGCTCGCCGTCCGACCGGCGACGGCGCGCCTTGGTAGTCGGCGCTTGAGGGGCGGCGGAACTCACGTTGACAACTTAGCACGATCGTTCGTACTGTCTATTTAGTACGACCGATCGTGCTAACTCACCGGACCGAGATCTGGTCCCCGAGCAAGGAGTTCACCAATGACCACCCGCATCCTCAACGGCGTCGACCTCGAGCGGCTCAGCGGAACCGTCGAAGCCGTCACCGCCGAGCCCAGCCTCGGCCACTTCCAGTTCCGGGCCCGCAACGAGTGGATCGACGGTGGCCACAGCCGCACCACGATCCAGGGGTTCTACGGCGCCGGACAGGAGGACACCAGCCGCGAGCGGCCGTTCGTGCTCGAGAGTGACGAACCACCGGTCCTGCTCGGCCGCAACCAAGCCGCCAACGCCGGCGAGTACGCGTTGCAGGCGCTCGCCGCGTGCCTGACCGGCACGCTCGTCTACCACGCGGCCGCGCGCGGGGTCGAGCTCGACGCGGTCGAGTGCACCGTCCACGGCGACCTCGACGTGCAGGGCTTCCTCGGGTTGAACGGCGAGGTGCGTCCCGGGTACGAGCGCATCCAGGTGACGATCAAGGTCGACGGTGACCTTGACGACGCCCAGCTCGCCGAGGTCGCAAGCCTCGCGCAGTTCTCGCCGGTCCGGGACACAATCGTCAACCCGGTCACCGTCGGAATCGACGTCACGCGCGCCTGATCCTCCTCGGTGCCGCTGGCCTTCGGCTCCTCCCCTTCCTAACTCTGGAACGTTGACTCGAAGGCAGGACGCGGCAGGTCGCGATCTTCTCCGATCGTGCCGACGCGGGTCGTCGCCTCGGGGCCGCGCTGCGACGGGTCACGGGCCCAGACGTCGTGGTGGTGGGGCTGCCTCGAGGCGCCGTCCCAGTGGCGTACGAGGTCGCCGTGGTTCGTGGCTGTCTTCGACGATCCATCTGGGTGGGGTCTGCGGACCCAGGCGGTGTGTCGGATCCACCGCCGACGCTGGTCGCCATCGACAAACGGCACACGGAGCATCTCAGATGTACTCGCCGATGCTCATCGATTTCAGAACTGCGGCACGCTGGGCGCGGTCCCGTGCCGTTGCCTCAGTCGTCGTCTGCTCATCGATCACCAGCAGGACGCCTTTGTCGTCGAGCGCGGTCAAGGTCATGGTGTCGCCAGGCCCGAGCTCGAACTCGTGTCCCAACGGGAGCGCCATGATCAGATCATGGCCGTCCGCGCATCTGCCCCCGTGCAGCGGCGCCCTCAGGGTCAGCTGCTTTCCAGTCAGTCCCCCGACCGTCACGGTCTTCGGTCGGATGACCGTAAGGCCGTGCAGCGCTTCCACCGCCGTCACGAAATTGTCGACCGACCCCACCGGTGGACCGGGGGGCTGGTCCTGACACGGATTTGAGAACACGAACGGCGAGAGCACCAGGTCAAGCACCGCCGGGCCTACGTTGGCGTCACCGTCCGCCGTGCTGAGGAAGACAGCGTACGGGCCGCCCACCTCACTCTTCCAGCCAGCAGGCACGGTGGCGGACACAGGAACTGGGAACGGATCGGAGGTGACGTACCTCCCAGCATCGAGCGTGGCGTGGCTGTCGCTGTCTCCTGGGAACGGGCTCAGGGTCGAGCTCACGCTCACACTCGGACTCACGCTCGCAGGCGAGTCGCTGGCGGCAGCACCCGCCGCAGCGCTGTGCGAGCCGAAATGGATGCCGGCGACCAGCGCGACTGACCCCACCACGACGATGCCAGCGACGATGAGGACTGCGGTCCTCGACGGTCGACCCATGAGCGCTGCCCCGTCCTCTTGGAAGGCTGTGCACTCGGAGAACTCCGGCACTACCGCCGTGCAGGGCCTGGAGGACGTCACCTTGTCAGAGTCGCCATCCCGGACTCGACTACTCGACGCTCCTCGGAGCCGTAACGCGCGAATCTAGTCGCGGCCAATCCTCCCGGTCAATGAGCGCGTCTGCCGTTGGCCAGTCGTTGTCGGCCCCGCTTGAGCGGTCGATCTCCCGGTCGCGATCGAGGCCACCGACGTGCCGTTTTCGTGCTGCCGTTCCCCGGCCGGGAGTGGCCCCGACCGAACTCGCCGGACACGTCGGATCCTCGGTGCGACGGCACAACGTGTCCGGCTGCTCCTCGCGCCTGGATAGATCGAGCACACCAGCGGCCGCTCCGGTCCGGGCGATCATTCAGCGGGGCGTCGGATCCCAGCCGGGGCCGGTCGTGAGCCGGCAGCGGTCGAAGGGGACCAGATCAGGACGACCGACCAGTCGCGGGCGACAACATGGGCTGCACGCATGAGCGGCCTCGACGCAGGGACCAGCGCCTGATCCCTCGACGCCACAACGGGCTGTGTCAGCCGAAGCATCCCGTGGGCGTCGAGGTCCACCTCGATGCCGTGCAGGTCGGGCGGGGCTCCGCCGCTGGAGCAGCGCCACTTGTAGAAGGCCTCCTTCGCACACAGGATCAGCCGGCTGCGCGTCGGGTCGAGCACCCCCCTGGACCCTGCGTGACGCTCGATCTCGCGCTCCGTCAGGACCGCGCGCCAGGCGAGCCGCGGCAGCGGCGCCATCTCCTCCAGGTCGAGCCCTATCCCCGACACTGTCCCGACGTCGGCCACGGCGACCAGGCACAACCGCGGCTTGTGCGTGATGCTGCCCCGGACCCCCTCCGGCCAGCTCGGCGCACCGGAGGCGTCACTCAGCAGCGGGCCGGACGCCGGCGCGCCGAGCCCGGCCAGGCACCGCCGAGCGCCGAGCCGTCCAGCGGCGAACTCGCGTGTCCTGGCCGGATCCCCCGCGGGCAGCAGCGCCCGTTCCTCCGGGAAGAGGTCGCTCGTATCGACCGACCGCGGGTCCACCGCCGCCAGGCGTACCCCCGCCGGAGCCAGCGCCGCCAGTCCGCGCCAGACATCGCCGTCCACCGACACGTCCGTGCGCAGGGACCCGCTCGTCACCGGCCCGCACCGGCCTCGGCGCGCGCCCAGGTGTCGACGTAGAGACCCAGGTGCCGCCGCGCGCTGGCCTCCCAGGTGTACGTCTCCGCCACCCGGCGCCCCGACTCCACGAGAAGGTCACGCAGCGCCTTGTCGTCGAGCACCCGGCTCAGAGCCGCCGCCAGCGCCGCATCGTCGCCCACAGGGACGACGAGCGCGTCGCGGTCCGGCACCAGCCACTCGCGGAAGGCCTCCAGGTCGCTGGCCACCACCGGCAGTCCGGCGCACATCGCCTCGAGCGCGGCCAGCCCGAACCCCTCCTTCTCGGACGGGAAGGCGAGCGCGTCGGCGGCGTGGTACCAGGCAGATATCTCCCCCGCCGGGACCGTCCCGACCTCGACGACGTCGATCCCCAGCTCCAGACCCAACGGGCCGAGGCTGTCGAGGACCCGCTCCCTGTAGGCGCGGTGGTCCTGGAAGGAGTGACCACCCAGCACCGCCAGCACGGGAGCGGGCTCACGGGTGCGGGCCAGCCGAGCGAGCGCGCGGACCAGCGTGTCGCTGCCCTTGCGCGGCTCGATGCCGCCCACCGACAGCAGCAGCGGGCGCGCCGTCGCACCGACACGCGCCCGCAGCTCCCTCACGAGGCCGGCCGGCGCAGGCGCGGCGAAGGAGCCGGCGTCGACGCCGTTGGGAACCACCTCGGCGGCGACCCCGTAGTCCGCCTGCAGGATCCGTTGCCAGGCATGGCTGACCACGAAGACCTGGTCGGGCTCGAGAATCGCCTGTCGCTGACAATCCATCAGCACCTGGCTGCTGAAGTCGTCGACGTGGTGCACGGTGCGAAGCACCAGGCAGGCAGCTCGGCCCGCGTCACGGACCCTGGCTGCGGCCCGGGCGGCGATGCAGTCCTGGGTGTGGAGGAGCGGGTGAGTCGTCGCCACGTCGGTCAGCGCGACTTCCAGGGCATCGATGTTGGCCGCGACCCGCTCCTCCATCCCGCCGTCGACCTCCGGGGCGTCGACGACCATGGTCGGGACGTCGGTGGCCCGGAAGAACCCCTGCGTCGGGTCGCCGAGCCCGACCACCAGCACGTCGGTCCCAAGCCGGTGCAGAGCTTCACCGAGGGCCAGCGTGTGCACGACGCCGCCTCGCGGCTTGGTGCTGTAGGTCACCAGCGATACCGGCGGCAGCCCGGAGCTGCTCACGTCATCACCCGACGAGCTCCGGGCGGCGCAGCGCGATGGCCGCGGCGGCTCGGGCCGCGGAGGCGGCCGTCTCCGGGACCAGGCAACCGACGGCCTCGAGGCGGGCACGCTGCTCGGAGTAGTGCTGGGGGTCCTCGTCGGTGCCCAGCACGTACGCGACGACCACGGGTCCATCCTCGGCCATCACCTCGGCGCAGGCGTCGGCGAGCTCGCCGGCCGGGTCGGGGTGGGCGCCGTAGCCCAGGACCACGTCGAGCAGCACGACCGCGACTTCCGGGTCCCGAGCCTGTGACTGGATCAGGTCGACCCGCGCGCGCGGGCCGATCATCGGGTGCGGCCGGCCCTGGGTGTACTCCTCGGCCCCGAGGTCCAGCAGGACGTGCGAGCGCGGCGGTGCGGGGAGGCCGCGGTCGTGGTGCAGCGGCTCGTTGGAGTACACCGCGCCGGCGGCCTCGGCCAGGATCAGCTGCGCCTCGTAGCACAGGGTCCCGCCGGAGAAGTACCCGCGGACGGTCTCGCGGCTCGCCGGCAGTGACCGACCGGCGCGACGGACCCGTTCCCGCAGTTCGTCCGTCACCGACGTGCGCACGGCGGTCCCGGGGTCGGACCCGACGAGCGCGGCCGCCTTGGCCGCCCCCTCCTCGAGAGTCCGAGCCACCTGCGTCCGCCCGGCGCCGGTGTGCTGGTCCAGGCCGAGCAGCGCCGCCTCGTCGAGCCCGAGGAAGGTGGCCACGACCGGCATCTCGCCGCAGGATGCCAGCACCTGCCGCGCGACCTGGAGGTCCGGTGGCTTGGAGACCAGCAGCACCGCACGCGTCTCCGGGTCGGCCGCGAGGGCCCGGACCGCGGACGTCGCCATGACACCGCCCACCGCTGCTGACAGGTCACGGCCACCGACACCGATGACCTGCGAGACGCCGACGCCCCATCGCGACAGCAGGGCGGACACCTCCTGGGCCCCGGTGCCGGCTGCCGCAACGACACCGACCGGCCCACGGCGCACCGCGTTGGCGAAACCCAGTCCCAGACCACCGACCACCGCAGTGCCAGCACCGGGGCCCATGACCAGCAGCCCGAGATCGCCGGCGCGCTCCTTGAGCTCGCGCTCCTCCTCGACCGGCACGTTGTCGCTGAACAGGAGCACGTGCAGCCCGCGGGTCAGGGCGTGGTGTGCCTCGAGAGCCGCGTACGGCCCCGGGACCGAGACCACCGCGACCTCGGCCCCGCCCAGCCGGTCGGCCGCAGCGGCCGTCGTCCGCGGCGCAACCGCGGCACCACCGCCGTCGGCGGCAGCCGCCTCCCGGCCCTCGAACGCCGCTCGGGCGCCGGCTTCGATCGCGGCCGTGGCCCTGTCGGGGTCGTCCGCGACGACGGCCAGGACCAGGTCGTTGGCTCGTACGTCGACGTCGAGCGTGACGCCTGCCTGGGCGAGCTGCTCCTGCCCGGCCGCCGTCCCCATGACCGCGCCGGCCCACGAGATCCCTGCGGTCTGCGACATCGCACCAGTGGCGACCAGCAGGCGCAGCGAGTCGCAGTAGGTGTCGGGGACGACCCGGGTCTGGATGGTCGCCGTGGCAGAGGTCATGCCAGCGCCCGCTCGCGTGCCGCGACGACGCGGGTGCCCACCTGGGCGTCCGGCTGCAGCGCTTCGACGAGGTGGTCGGCCGAGGTGATCACTGCCCGGTCCCCACCGGCGCGCACGAACGCCAGTGCCGCCTCGACCTTCGGGCCCATGCTGCCCGGCGGGAACTGGCCCCTCGCGTGGTGCCGGGCCATGGCGTCCACGCTCACCTCGCCGAGCGCCCGGGCCCGCGGGGTGCCGAAGTCCACCATCACCGCGTCGACACCGGTGACAAGGACCAGTGCGGTGGCGTCGAGCTCCACCGCGATCGCGGCCGCCGCCCGGTCCTTGTCGATGACCGCGTCGACCGCTGCGAGCGACGGGGCGACCGCGACACCGCCGCCACCGGCGGCGAGCACGATCTTGCCGGCGCGCAGCAGCGCCTTGACCGAGGAGACCTCGAGCAGGCCGAGCGGGCGCGGTGACGCGACCACGCGGCGGTAGCCGCGGCCCGCGTCCTCGACCAGCACCCAGCCACGCTCGCGGGCCAGCCAGGCGGCGTTCTTCTCGTCGAAGAACGGACCGATGGGCTTGGTCGGCGCGCCGAACGCGGGATCGTCGGGGTCGACCAGGACGTGGGAGACCAGCGCGACCGCCGCACCCGCGCCGCGACGCGCGTCGACGGCCCGGACCAGGGCGGAGCCGAGCTGCCCCTGCGTCATGGCGCCGAGGGTGTACAGCGGCTGGGCCGGGACCAGCTCGGCGCCGCCCTCCTGCTGGATGGACAGGTTCCCGACCTGCGGCCCGTTGCCGTGGACCACCACCACCCGCCAGCCGGCAGCGGCCGCGGCACAGATCCCCTCGGCCATCGCGGCGGCGTTCGCCTCGATGTCCGGGGCGGCGCCGAGCTGGCCGGGAAGGGTCAGGGCGTTCCCTCCGACCGCGACGACCATAACCTTGCTCACGACAGGCCCGGCTCCGCTCTCTTCGATCAACGCGTTCACGATAGTGATTCAACTGGACAGGAAAATCAATGACTGGGGACCCGGATCTGCAATATCCGACATGGTCCGACGAGGACGCCAGCCGCGCGCGCCAGCTGGCCGTCATCTGGCGCGCAGCTGCGGAACGCCTCTTCGCGACGGCTGCCGGCGAGCCCGAGCTCTACCGACGCACCGTCCTGCTGGTCAGCGCACTGGTCGACCGACTGCGCGGCGAGCCCCCGGCACTCGCCTCGCTGCTGACCGCTTGGACCGAGCGTGACCGGGTGCTGTCCGAGGTGGCGGAAGGTCAGCCCGACCTGGCCGCTCCCGCGGACCCCGAGGCGACCCTCGCCGCGGCCTTCGCCCTGCGCTACAACGAGGTCGTGATGGAGGTTGCCGCGACCAGGAGACTGCGACTGCTGTCAACGTATGACGAACCGGGAACCTGGGTGGTGCTCGAGGAGCAGGGCCTGTCGTCAGGGGACCCCTTCCACGCCTACCGGCGGGTGGAGGCCCACGTCGGGACGGGGCGGGCCCTGTTGGTGACCACCGTGCCGGCCGAGGACCTGGCGGCCTGCACCCACGAGGTCACCCGGGGGCGCGTGGACCTCTCGACCGGCGGGCTCCACTGGGACGAGGTCTCGACCCGATACGACGACGAGGCGGCACGGGAGAGCGCGGTCGCCGCCGCGAAGGTGGCCGACCCGTGAGCCGCGGACCCGGCCGGGGCGTGTCGGCGAACCCTGGTGCCGGCCATCGGCGTTTCCTATAGTGGACGCGCAGGCAGTACCCGGCCGTGTCACGCCCAAGGAGCCGTCATGTCCGACACGTTAGACCGGCCAACAGATCTCGACCCCGCCATCGACCCCACCGAGCTCGCCTCGCTGCTCGCCCAGCTGCAGAGCGCCGGCCTGCGGGTGGTCGGCGACATCGGCGCTCGGACCGGCGGTGCCGGGCCCGCCGACGCGGGCATGCTGTGGATCGAGGGGGCGCCGGTCACCGTCCCGACCGCAGCCGACTACGTCGCCGACTCGCCGTACTCCCTGCGACCGGAGGACGAGGGCTTCGGCGTCTACCACGGGCACACCAGGGTGGCCGGTGCCGAGCTGGCGCCGCGCCCGCGCTACTACGACCTGGAGACCGCGGACGGCATCCCGTACTGGAAGATCGCGCTGATGCACCTGGACTCCATGGCCAGCACGGTCCTGCAGACCTGCGCCTACTGGGGGACCTCGGACCAGTGCACCTTCTGCGGCATCGGCCTCTCGCTCGCCGGCGGCCGGACCATCGCCAAGAAGACCCCGGCGATGCTGGCCGAGGTCTCAGTCGCCGCCCGCGACCTGGACGGCGCGGTCGACGTGACCCTGACCACCGGCAGCACGGCGACGCCCGACCGTGGCGCCCTCTACGTCGGCAGATGCGCGGGCGCGGTCAAGGAGGCCTCCGGGCTGCCGGTGCAGGTCCAGTTCGAGCCGCCGTCGGACCTGTCGGTGATCGACGCCGTCCACGACCTCGGCGTCGACTCAGTGGGGATCCACGTCGAGTCCTTCGACCCGCAGGTGCTGGCCCGGGTGGCACCCGGCAAGGCCCGCTGGGGGCTCGAGGCCTACTTCGCGGCCTGGGAGCACGCGGTTGGGGTGTTCGGCGAGGGCCAGGTGTCGACCTACGTGATCCTCGGGATGGGCGAAGACCCCGAGGTGACCGTGGCGGGCTGTCGCCGAGCCGTCGACCTCGGCGTCTACCCCTTCATCGTCCCGCTGCGACCGGTGCCCGGCAGCCTGATGGCCGATGCCCACCCGCCGACCCCGGACTACGTGGAGAGCATCTACCGACAGGTCGTCCCCGCCATGACGGCGCGCGGCCTGTCCGCCGCCAAGGTGCGCGCCGGCTGCGCCCGGTGCCAGGCCTGCTCGGGCATGGCCGCGGTCGAGCGCGCCCACGGCGGCTTCGCGGGGCACACGGAAGGAGGCATCGCCGATGGCCGTCGCAGCCTCCCGCTCGCGTACTGAGCCCCACGCACGGTCGGGCGGGGATGCTCCGGCCTCGTCCGCCCACGACCTGACCTGCCGCCTCGTGGGCGGCCCGAGCGAGCTCGCCACCCACCACCAGATCCGGGAAGCCGTGTTCGTCACCGAACAGGCACTGTTCAGCAGCACCGACCGGGACCTCGTCGACGACCGGGCCGAGACCCTCCACGTGCTGGGCTACGTCGACGGCGCACCGGTCGGCACCGTCCGGCTCTACCCGATCGCGCCGGAGCTGCCGGGCGAGGTGTTGTGGAAGGGTGACCGGCTCGCGGTGCTCGCGGCGTACCGGCAGGCCGGGCTCGGCGCACCCCTGGTCCGCTTCGCCGTGGCCGGCGCGACCCGGCTCGGCGGTGACCGGATGGTCGCCCACGTGCAGCTCGAGAACGTCGTATTCTTCCGCCGGCTGGGCTGGGACCCGGTCGGTGACCCGGCGCCCTACGTCGGCGTCGAGCACCAGAAGATGAGCATCGGACTCCGGTGACCGGCACCGGCGCGCCATCCGCGTCAGCCGACCCGTCACGGGCGGAGCCGGGTGACCGCCTCCCGGGCGAGGTCGAAGACCGTGACGACCTCCTCGTCCCGGCGCAACCGCACCAAGCCGGTGGTGTCCAGCGTCCCCACCTGGGCCGCGGCCAGGTCCCGGTCATGGAACGCGGAGCAGCACTCCGCGACCCGCTCGGGCGCTGCCAGCACAAGGAACACGAGGCATGGGAAGCACCCCAGCCAGTCGGGCAGCGCGACGTCCACCGGCACTGGCAGCAGCGACAGGTCCACCTCGACGCCGAGTCTGGTGGGCTCGAGCAGCATCGCAAGGCTGCCCACCAGCCCCGCCATGCTGACGTCCTTCGCCGCCTGGGCCGCCCCGGAACGAGCCAGCGCCGGCAGGAGCCGGACGTCCCCGGCGAGGCGACCCGCGCGCTCCTCGAAGGACGGGAAGAACGGGAAGTCGGAACGCAGCCGACCCCGCACACAGCCAGCAACCAGCAACGCCTGGCCCGGCGCCGCGCGGTTAGCCGAGAGGACGGCGTCCGCGCGGCCCAGCCCGAACGCCGCGAGGCTCGGCGGGCCGTCGCTCTCGGTCAGGTGCCCACCGACGATCGGCACGTCGTAGGCCTCCCCCGCCCACTTCAGCCCCTCGAGCGCCCGCCGAGTCACCTCTCGGGTGCCGACGAGGGTGTCGACGATGGCCAGCGGTCGCGCGCCCATCGCCGCCAGGTCGTTGACGTTGGCGAGCACGGCACCGATCCCCGCGCCGTAGGGGTCGGCAGCCACGAAGCCGGGCAACATCGCCTCACCCCCGACGACGAGGTTGCGTCCCTCGTCCTCGACGACCGCGCCGTCGTCACCAGGACCGCCCCACCAGTCGCCCGGGCCGAACACGTCGGCCACGACTCCGATGACCCGCTTTGCCTGCACTCCCGGCAGCTCACGCAGGTGGCGCGCCAGCCCGGCGAGATCGACGTCGTGCACGGTCACTGGTCGCTCGTTTCGCGCAGGTCGTGGACGGTGGCAGGCTCGGGCGCACGCGCGGTCACCCTAACGAAGGAGCTGCAGCTGTGACCATGCAGCCCTCGGGCGCGACCGTCGGGGACACCACGCAGCCGGTACGCCCTGACCGGCCGTCCCTCCCCGGCTTCCTGGACCTGCCGGAGCGCACCGAGAAGCCGCGCGACCACGGGGTCTGCCACGTGCTCGACGGCGGGCTGTCCGTGGCCGAGGTCGAGCAACGGCTCGCGGCGGCGGGGCCGTACGTCGACATCTGGAAGTTCGGGTGGGGCACCGCGTACGTCGACCCGGCGGTCGTCGACAAGGTGGAGCTGCTGCGCGAGCACGGTGTCAAGGCCTGCACCGGCGGCACATTGCTGGAGATCGCCTGGCGCAAGGGCGCCGCCCACCGGCTCATGGAGTGGGCGGACGAGGTGGGGTTCGAATGCATGGAGGTGTCGTGCGGCTCGGTCCCGATCTCCCGTGACGTGAAGAGCCTGATGATCCAGACCGTCGCCAAGACGTTCACCGTGCTCGCCGAGGTGGGCAGCAAGGATGCCTCGGCCGAGGTCGATCCCAAGCAATGGGCGGCCGACGCCGCGGCCGACCGGGACGCCGGCGCCCACTGGGTCGTGACCGAGGGACGCCAGAGCGGCACCGTCGGTCTGTTCAACGCCGACGGATCGGTCCGGTCATGGGTGGCCGACGCGGTCGTGGCCGCCGTGGGAGTGGAGACGGTGCTCTTCGAGGCGCCGCAGCGCGCCCAGCAAGCGTGGCTGATCAACCACTTCGGTGCCAACGTGAACCTCGGCAACATCGACCCCGCGGAGGTGCTCGGGGTGGAGTGCCTGCGACTTGGCCTCCGCTCCGACACGATCCGACCCGACGCCGGGCCATGATCCCCACCCAGTACCGCACCGTCGCGTTCACCGACGTCCCCGTGCCGCTCGACGAGGAGTCCCTGCGCGCCCACCTGCTGCTGCGGGCCGCCTACCGACGGACCCGGTACGTCGTCGCCCGCAACGGTTCCGAGGTCGCCGTCGTGGAGCTGGTCAAGGCTGCCGAGGAGGAGCTGTTCGAGCCGATCGTCGAGGTGCGGCTGCTCGCGGGACCCCGCGAGACGGTCCTGCTGGACCGCCCGGACGTCGACACCGCCGTTCCGAGCCAGCTCGCCCGGGTCGCCGAGGAGGTGCCGAACGCACGGTGCGTCGTGGTGCACGGGCGGTACCAGCACGTCAACTTCGTGCTGGACCTCCACCCGAGGCGGGTGCACGTGCTCGACGTGGCTCCGCCGTGGCCGGCGAAGCTCGTCGACCAGGTGCACCGCGTGGCGGACACGGCCGAGGACCTGCCGGCGACCCTGGTCGTACCCGAGGTGATCGACCTGCAGGACCTGGTGTCGGCGGCGCCGCCGGCCGGCCACTACCTGATGCCGTGCCGCGGCGGTGGGGTCGAGGTGCCCGGAGCGACGATCTCGTACCTCGACCAGGTGCCAACGGCGGTGCCCGGGTGGACCCTGGTCGGCTGCACGCGGTCCAGGCAGATCCACGATCACTTCTACCCGGAGCTCGCTGCCGGCCTCGACCAGATCGACATCTGCCCGCTCGAGCGCGCCCGGCTCACCGCGCAGCCCGGCGACGCCGTACGCCTCACGAAGTGCTGCCAGCTCGAGGACCACATCGAGACCCAGGACGACATCGTGGTGGTTCCGTGGGGATCCAGCTTCGAGCTGGTGCGCGAGGGGCTGTACGCGGCCTCCGACCTCGCCGCCGACCGCGACCGTGCCACCCGATCGGCGACGCCGTGAGCGCCCGGATCACCGACTCGCTCTCCTACGCCCACCTCTGGGGGACCGAGGAGGTCCGCGGTCTGCTCGAGGAGAGGGCCCGGCTGCAGGGTTGGCTCGACGTGCTGGCCGCGCTGGCGCGGGCCCAGGCGGCCGAGGGGCTGGTGACCGAGCGCGCCGCGGACCTGATCGCCACGCATGCCAGGGTCGAGCGGCTGGACCTCGAGCGCATCGCCGAGGGGACCCGGGCCACCGGGCATTCCACGCTCGGGCTGATCCAGGAGCTGCGCCGGGTGCTGCCGCTGGAGGCAGCCGAGGTGGTCTACCTCGGCGCCACGGTCCAGGACGTCACCGACACCTGGACCTCGTTGCTGATGCGCTCGGTCGGCGGGATCGTGTGGCGCGACCTGCGGGTCTTCGAGGCCGCGCTGCTGGCGCTGGCCGAGGCGCAGCGGGAGACCTTGATCGCCGGACGCACCCACGGACAACCCGGCGCGGCCGCCACCTTCGGGTGGAAGGTCGCGAGCTGGGCCGACGAGGTCCACCGCCACCTGGAACGGCTGCGCGAGGGGGCCCCGCGATGGCTGGTGGTCCAGCTCGGCGGCGGGATCGGCACCCTGGTCGCCTACGGCGAGCGTGGGCTCGGCGTGCGGCGCCGATTCGCCGAGCTGCTCGACCTGGGCGACCCCGGGATCTCCTGGCTCTCCGCCCGTGACCGCGGAGCGGAGTTCACGGGGGTGCTGACGCTGGTCGCCGGCACGCTGGCCCGGGTCGGCAACGAGGTCTACGAGCTGCAGCGTCCCGAGATCGGTGAACTGGCCGAGCCGCTCGCGGAGGCGACCGTCGGCAGCATCACGATGCACCACAAGCGCAACCCCGAGATCAGCGAGCACCTGGACACCCTGGCCCGGCTGACCCGGGCCAACGCCGCAGTCATGTGGGAGTCGATGGTCGCCTCGCACGAGCGCGACGGCAGGGCCTGGAAGGCCGAATGGGTCGCGCTGCCGGAAGTTTGCCTGCTGACCACGACCGCGCTGAGCTTGGCGGTGCGGCTCGTCGAAGGGCTGGTCGTGGACCCCGACCGGATGCGGCAGAACCTCAGTGCTCACCTGTCCGGGACGCAGTACCCCGACGACCCCGGATCGGCAGTGCAGATGACCGACTTCGTGCTGGCCCGGGCCCGGGCCCGCCGCGCCCAGGAGCTGCCGACGTGGCAGTGACTGGACCACGGACCCTGGCCCGCGTCGAGCTGGCGCGACTGCCGACGCCCCTCCAGGAGGCGCCGCGGCTGGCCGCTGCGCTCGGTGTCGCCGGCCGGCTGCTCGTCAAGCGCGACGACCTGACCGGATTCGCGTTCGCCGGCAACAAGGCGCGGCCGCTGGAGATGATCCTCGCCGACGCGCGCCTGCACGACGCCGACGTGCTGGTCACCGGCGGTGCGCCGTCGTCGAACTTCTGCGCCGCCGCCGCAGCCGCGGCGCGCTGGGCGGGGATGCTCTGCGTGCTGGTCTACGCGGGCACCGCAGAGCCCGCCGGACCGGTGCACCCGAACCTGGCGGCGGCGCGGCACTGGGGAGCAGCCGTGCGGTGGAGCGGCAGCAGCGAGCGCGACTCCGTCGACGGCCGCCTCGATGTCGTCGCCGCCGAGCTCACCGGCACCGGGCGCACGCCGTACGTCGTGCCGCGCGGCGCTGCGAGCCCGCTCGGGGCCGTCGGGTTCCTGGCTGCCGCTCATGAGCTCGTCGACCAGCTCGAGGCGACCGGCCCGGATGTCCGTGGGAACGTCGCCGCGGTGATCGCTACCGGCTCCGGGGGGAGCACCGCCGGCCTCCTGGCCGCCACCGGCGCGCAGCCACGGCTGCGCGTCCTGGGCGCCGCGGTGAGCCGCCCCCCCGACGAGACCACGCCACGGATCCGGTCCCTCGCCGAGGCCGCTGCCGGACTGGCCGGGGCACCGGCTCCGGACCACTCGCGCCTGCAGCTGATCGACGCCCGTGGACCCGGGCACGGCCTGCCGTCCGCCGAGGGCAGCGCCGCAGCCGATCTCGCGCTGCAGACCGAAGGGCTGGTCCTCGACCCCGCCTACACCGCCAAGGCGCTGGCCGCCCTGCCGGAGCTGCTCGGTGAGCGTCGCCGGGACCCCGGTGCCTGCACGGTGTTCTGGCACACCGGTGGGCTTCTCGACAGCGTTGCGGAGTGGCTGTGACCGACGAGACCTACACCGACCGGCACGGCCCTCCTGTCGAGGGGCCGGCCCAGGAGCTGATCGACAGCGGGTTCGCGCTGGAGAACGCCGACGCGCCGCTGCTGCACCGCGGCCTCAACCTCGCCGACCTGGCACACGTCCTCGACCTCCACGAACGCGGTGTCGTCGCGCGGGGGCCCGCGCAGCGGCTGCTCCGTGAGGTCCTCGAGGCCTGTCGGACGCCGGCCGCGGAGTTCCCGTACGACCCGGCCTACGGGGAGCCGTACAACTCCCGCGAACGCCACTTCGCCGCCCGCATCGGCAACGACGCCGGCTGGCTGCACGCCGGGCGGCCGCGTCGCGAGGCCGTCCGGATCGCGTTGCGGCTCAACGTCCGCAGCGTGCTGGCGGACCTCGTCGCGGCTGCTGGTGATCTGGCCACGTCGCTGGCGACGGTTGCTGGAGCCCACAGCCGCACCTGGCTGCCGGACCAGACCTACCTGCAGCACGCGCAGCCCTCGACGTTCGGGCACTACCTGGCCAGCTTCAGCTTCCCGGTGCTGCGCGACGGGGAGCGGCTGCTGGACGACCTGAGCTGGGTCAACACCAGCCCCGGCGGCGCCGGCTGCGTCAACGGCAGCCGGCTGCTGGACGACCGCACCCGGGTCGCCTCGCTGCTCGGATTCGACGGCTACATCGAGCACACCCGCGACGCGATGTGGCAGATCGACGGACTGATCAGCGCTCTCGCCGCCTCGGCGAGCCTGCTCACCACCCAGAGCAAGCTGGCCGAGGACCTCGAGATCTGGGCGAGCAGCGAGTTCGACTACGTCACAGTCGCCGACGGGTACAGCCGGTCCAGCGTGTTGATGCCCCAGAAGCGCAACCCCTACGCGCTGTCGATCATCCGCGGCGCCGCCGGCACCCTCATCGGGCGGCTGACCGGGTTCCTGTCGGTGAGCAAGAGCCCGTCGGCGCGAAGCGACAACCTCATCTACGCCTACGGCGAGGTGCCCCGAGCCCTCGAGCTCGCGCTGCGCACGACCCGGCTCAGCAACGGGGTCATCACCACCCTCACGATCAACGCAGAGAGGATGTGGGCCTCCTTGGAGTCCAGCTTCTGCCAGGCCACCGACCTCGCCGAGTACGTCATGCAGACGTGCGCGGTCGACTACCGCACGGCGTACCGGGTCGTCGGCATCGCCGTCAGACGGGCCAGCCGTGAGGGACTTCGCGGCATCGACCTCGACGGGAACCGCCTGGATGCCGCGGCGGTGGAGTACTTCGGCCGGCCACTCGGCCTGACGGGGCGGGACCTGTCCGAGGTCCTGGACCCGCGGTGCATCGTCGAGAGCCGGGTGCTCCCGGGTGGCGCGGCGCCGCCTGTGGTGGAGGCGATGACGCAGCGGTGCGCCGCCGCGGCCTCGACGTTGGCCGAGCGGGCCCGCACGGCACGCGCGGGCTTCCAGACCGCCGAGGACGAGCTGGTGGCCCTGGCCGAGGAGTTCGTCGGCCATGGCTGAGCGACCGGTGCCCGCGCTCCCGGACCACCCGCGGGTGGTCAATGTCGGCCTGCCGCTGTTCGCCGAGGCGGTGCGCAGCCAGGGGGCCGACGTGGCGTCGGTGGACTGGCGGATCCCCGCCGACGGGGACCCGGCCGTGGTCGCGGCCCTGCGCCGGCTGTCCGGCCCACGCGCCGGTGTCGTCGACACCGCCAACACCGAGGTGCTCCGGCGGCTGGACCGTGGGGCGCCCGAGCTGGTCGACGTCGTGCCCGCCGGCTCGGTGATCCCGGTCCTCGCGGACGGCCGGGTGCTGCTGCACTGCGGCCCGCCGATCGAGGTCGACCGACTGGTCGATCCGTTGCGGCGCTCCCTCGCCGCAGCCGCCTGCGCCGAAGGGTGGGCCGACTCGCCGGACCGGGCCAAGGCGATGCTTGACGCGGGCGAGCTGCAGTTGGAGTCGGCGAACGATCACGGGGTCGTGGTGCCGATGGCGACCGCGATGGGACCGCGCACCCCCGTGTGGGTGGTGACCCTCGCAGACGCCGACGTCACGACGTTCGCGCCGGTCGGCCAGGGCTCGGGCGACGTCGCCTGGTTCGGGAGGGACACCCCGGGGGCGGTGGACCGGCTGGTGCTGCTGCGGGACGCGGTCGGGCCGGTGCTGGGCCAGGCGGTGCGCACGTACGGACCGATCGATGTGATGGCACTGGCCGCGCAGGCGGTCGCGATGGGTGACGACGTGCACGTACGCACCCAGGCGGCCACCAACCTGCTGCTGCGCAACCTGCTGCCCGCGCTCGTCGGTGGCGACCATCCGCGGCGCGTCGAGGTGGCCTCCTTCCTGTCGGCGAACCACCTGCTCTTCCTGAGCCTGGCGATGGCCGCCGCCCGCGCCCTGACGACCTGGGCCGGGCAGGTCGAGCACACCTCGGTCGTCCTCGGGATGACCCGCAATGGGACCGACTTCGCCGCGCGCCTGGGGCGAGGATCCTCCTGGCACCGGACGGCTGCGCCCCCGGTCGGGGCGGCGCTGTACCAGCCCGGCCACGGAGCGGAGGACGCCGCGCCGGACATCGGCGACAGCGCCGTGCTCGAGCTGGTGGGGCTGGGGGGAGCGGCCGCCGCCGGCTCCCCCGCGGTCGCTCAGCTGGTCGGCGGCACCATGGCCGATGCCGCCCGGCTGACCGAGGACCTGGCCATGGTGTGCGTGGGTCGGTCCACCCGGTTCACGATCCCGTTCTGGGGGATGCGCGGCTCCCCGCTCGCCGTCGATGCCCGGGCCGTCGTCGAGCTCGGCATCACCCCGCAGATCACGACCGGCATCCTGCACAGCTCCGACGGCTCCGGCCAGATCGGCGCCGGCGTGGCCTCAGCACCCCTGGACGTGTTCACCAGCGCGTTGCTGGAGCTCGACGAGTCGCTGCGACCGTGACCGGCGTTACCCGCGCTGGACGTCGAGGGTCGGGGTCGTCGTCAGGGTGCGGGAGACGTAACACACCCGGTTCGCCGACTCCATCAACAGTGCGAGCTGTTCGTCGTCCAGGCTGCTCCGCACCCGCATGGTCAACGACGCGAAGCTCGGCCCGTCGTACTCCCCCTGGGCGGTGACCTCGAGGTCGGCTGGGAGCTCGATGCCGCGCTTACGGGCCGACCAGGCCAGAGCCAGGACGTAGCAGGAGGCGAGCGAGCCCAGCAGGTACTCCGTCGGCATCGGCCCAGCGGAGGTGCCGCCGGACGTCTCCGGCTCGTCCACGACGAACTGGAACAGCCCCACGGTGACGGTGGCCTTCAGGCCGCCCTCCCAGCGGGCGACCACCTCTTTGGACGCTCCACCTCGTGCCATCGACTCCTCCTGTCGCCGCCCGCCTGGGCGCAAGCCACAGGCACGGACCTCGCGGTCGAGGCGGGGTCCGTGCCTGAGTGGCCGTCTGGTGCGTCAGCCGTACACGCGGTCGTAGTTCTCGGAGAACACCATCCGGCCCAGCTCGGTGTCCCCTCCGGTGGCCTCGACCATGCGGTAGAACTCCCCCGCGTAGTCGCTCCACGGCTGGTCGGTGGCGAACAGGACCCGGTCGCCACCGATCCCGCGCTTGTCGATCTCGCGGGCCAGCCACAACGGCGCGAAGCCCACCGACCAGGTCATGTCGGTGTAGACCTTCTTGCCTGCGTCGATCCAGTCGAAGAACCGGCTGCCGGCCAGCTTGATGTGGCCGCTCACGCCGCCACCGAAGTGGACGATGTGCAGCGGCGTCCGGTCGGCATACCGATCCACCAGGACACCGATCTTGTCGATGTCCGACTGCGCTCCCGGCGAGGAGTGGACATGGACGACCAAGCCGTGGTCGTTGGCTGCGGCGAAGATCTTGTCGAGCTGGGTCAGGCACTGCTCGTCGTCGACCGAGCCGCCGAGCAGAAAACTGATCTTGAGGGCCTTGACAGGTTCCTCGCCCGCCAGTCTCAGTGCCGCGTCTGTCATCTCGGCGTCCTGGGGCCGGGGCGAGCACCACAGGGCGCAGACGAGCCGGTCGCTGCTCCCGGCCGCCTCCAGCGTCGGCTCGTTGAGCGCGAAGGAGGCACCGGCATCAGGAACGCCGTAGTTGGGGATGAGCAGCGCGCGCTCGGTCCCCTCCGCGTCCATGTCGGCGAGCACCTCGGCGACCGTGCTCCGGGCGTTGACGTCGGGGTTGACCGGCGGCCCCCCGTAGAAGGGGAACGCTGGGAGCACCCCGAAGTGCCGGTGAGCGTCGATGTGACGAGTCGGGGCCTTCGGCATCACACAGTCCAGGTGTTGAGCTGGAAGTGGCCTTCCTTCCACGCGGTGAGCGCTGCGTCGAGCACGTCGAGGGGGTTGAACGCCTGGATCCCGGGGATCAGGTCGTCCTCGCGCATCCCGTAGAGGGCGCCCATCGCGAACCGGCAGGCGTGGATCGTGGCGCCTTCGTCCATCAGGGTCTTGAGCTGGCGGTTGACCGCGAGGTTGCCCGGGAAGCCCTCGGTTCCGACCTTCGGGTAGCCGCGGCCGGCGGCGCCGAGCAGGACACCGGGGCCGTACAGGACGATGGTGACCTTGAACCCCTTACGTACCAGGCGGGTCGCGGTCAACAGGTTGACCAGGGCCACGGACCCCTCGAACGGCACCGTGTGGATGAAGACGGTCGCCTTCTGACCTTCCTCGGCCTGGATGTCGGGGAACACCTTCTCGCTGGTGTCCCAGTTGACATCGCCTTCTTGCGGAGTTGCGACAGAAACGGTCTGGCTGGACATGCGACTCCTTCTTCGGTTGTGGTGGGGGTGGCTCTCATCGGCCGTGGGGCCGGTGGGGTCGCGGGTGGCGGAGGTCAGAAGACCGGCCCCTTGGGCCGAGGGGGCGGCGGCCAGGACTTGCGGTGGCTCCCGGGCATCCGGGCGATCATCGCCGCGCGCAGCTTCACCGGCAGCCGGTGAAAGACCGGCACGTAGACCTCGCGCCAGAACCGCTCCACTCCTCGTGGCGCGGGCGGACGGTTGGCCCCGAGCTTCTCGCCGATCGTGTCCATCGCCTCGACCATCAGGTAGTGCTCGGAAGTGCGGCGCACCCACTGGGTGAGGCTCATGACGACCGCTGGGCCAGCAGGGCCTGGGCGGCCAGGGCGATCGGCTCGTTGAGCGCCCCGATCGGCGGGCTGTAGACGTTCTCCATCGTGGCCAGCTCGTTGACGGTGATCCCGGTCCGTACGCACATGGCAAGGAAGTCGGCGCGCTCCTTGATGCCCTCGCCACCCACCATCTGGGCGCCGATCAGCCTCAGGTCGTCGGGGTTGGCGAGCAGCTTGACCCGGACCTGCTTGACGTCGGGGTAGTACCGGGCCCGCGAGATGCCCTGCGCGTAGCCGACCACGAACGGGATGCCGAGGGCGGTCGCCAACGTCTCGCTGAAGGAGACCCCACCGATCATCCACTTGCCGGCAACCATCCCCCACGGGACATAGACGGGGCTGTAGTGCCGGACCCCGCCGGCTGCGGTGACACCCGCGGTCTTGCCCTGCGCGTAGGCGTGGCTGCCGGAGAGTCCCTGGATCGGGACGTTGGAGACCCCGTGGGGGATCTCAGTGCAGTCACCGGCCGCGTACACATCACGCAGCGACGTCCGCATCTGGTCGTCGACGATGATGCCGCCACTCATCCCGGTCTTGACCCCCGCGGCGAGCGCGAGCGCAGTGTTGGCCTCCTTGTGCGTCGCGGGGACGACCAGATCGGCGGGGATCTCGCCCCCGGTGGTGGCCACGCTGGTCACCTTGCCGCCGTGGCCCTTGAAGGCCGTGACCTTGGTGTTGAAGTGCAGGTGGACCCCCATCTCCTCCCAGGACTCCTGCACCGGCGCCATGATGTCCGGGTCGGTGGCCATCGACATCCCCCATGGATTGGGGTCGACGAGATGGGTCTCGATGCCCCGATGGGCGAGCGCCGTGACCATCTCGGCCCCGAGCGGGGTGCACTCGTCGACGACCGCGGCCTTGACGTCGTTGAGCACGACGTCCCACTCCATCGCGCGTCGGATGTTCTTGACGTAGTAGATGCCGCCGAGGTCGCCGCCGGGAACGCCCGGGTCGGCGTAGTTGAACCCGGTGGCCAGGACGAGTGAGTCGTAGGGCTCGGTCTTGCCGTCGCCCGTGGTGACCGTCTTGGCCGTGGGGTCGAAGGACGCCACCGACGTCTCGTACCGGATGTCGAGCCCCTGGTCGACGTAGGCCTGCTTGGTGGCCAGGAACAGGTTCTCGAAGGAGGGGATCTCCTTGCCGTGCACGTACGGGATCCCGCAGGGGCTGTAGGCGGCGTCCTCGAACTCGGTGAAGACGGTGATCTCGGCCTCCGGATCGACCCCCTTGGCAGCGCCCGCGGCGCCCATCCCGGCGGCGCCTCCCCCTACGATGATGATCCGTCTGGCCACGATCGATCCCCTCAAGGGTCTTGGGCTCGACATTGCGCATACTGAAGAATCTGTTCAGTATCCTCGATGGAAGGTCGCAGACTCGTCAAGGCCGTCACCTGTGCCGCTCGACTGTCCGCCCCGGAGGAGAACCATGAGCAACCAGGTCGCCCGAGTCGTCTCCTCCATCGGTCCCAAGGTCAAGTCGCTGCGCCTGCAGAACGGGTACTCGTTGCAGGCGCTCGCTGATCGCGCCGACGTCTCGGCCGCCACCATCCACAAGATCGAGCAGAACGGGATGGTCCCGACCATCACCACGCTGCTGAAGATCGCGGTCGCCTTCGACCAGCCGATCTCCTACTTCGTGGAGGAGCCGGAGGACGACCGGCACCCGACCGTCATGACCCGGCCCGACCAGCGGCGGCCGATCTACACGGAGCACCGCGGCATCGACCTCGCCGGGATCACCGGACCGTACGGCGAGTTCCAGGTCGCCGCGGCTGTGGCCACCGTGAGCGCCGGCGCAAGCAGCGGCCGCAAGCCGATGGTCCACGCCGGCGAGGAGCTGCTGTACCTGCTCTCGGGAACCTTCGAGTTCGAGGTGGGCGGGGTCCAGCACTCGCTCACCCCCGGTGACTCGCTGCACTTCCAGACCAACCAGCCCCACTCGTGGCGCAACGGCAGCGACACAGACGCGGTCGCGATCTGGATGGCGCTGCGCCCGCAGTAGGTGGGCGGGGTCAGGGGTGCGGCGCTAGGCCGATGTCCTTGGCCACCCGCAGGCCCGACCTCACCGCACTCTCCATGTACTGCCCCATGGCCTCCGTGTGCTCCCCCGCGAACCGCAGCGGGCCGTGCGCCCTCCGGAAGGCCGGCTTGGCCGTCAGCATCTGGCCCGGGCGGTAGTTCGCGTAGCCACCGCCGGTGAACGGCTCATCGGCCCACGCCATCGTCGCCGCCGGGTAGCGGTGGTCCTCGTGGTCGAGCACCTCTGGGAACACGCGCCGCAGCTGCGCCTCGACGAGCGCGACCCGCTTCTCCGGTGTCAGGTGAGTGATCGTCCGACCGGCTGCGCCGCCGCCGGTGAAGGCCACCAGCGCCCCGTTCGGAGCCGAGGGTGTCGAGTCGGTGGCGTCCCACGAATAGGTGTACGTCAGGTCTGTCAGCGACTCGCCGGTCCAACCCGCACGCCGCCAGGGATGGCCGCGGTAGGGCACGACGACCTTGGTGATGTCGTCGAGCAACGAGGAGTTCACGGCCTCCTGGATCGGCGGCGGCAGCGCAGGGTCGAACGCGATCGCACTCAACGTGGGCGGTGGGGATGCGATGACCACGTGGGCTCCCGGATAGACCCCGGTCGCCGTCCGCACCATTGCGAGTCCGGGTTGGGTACGGACCGACACGACCGGTTCGCCCAGCCGAAGCCGTACGCGCGACTGGCGGGCCAAGTACGAGGCCATCGCCTCGGCAAGCCCCTGGTTGCCGCCATGCACGCGAAGGGCTTCCACCACCGCGTCACTCGAGCTGCCGAAGTTCTCCTGCTGGGCGTAGAAGAGCAGCGAGATGTCCTTCGACGCCGTCCCGTAGTCGCTGACGATGAAGCCAGCCTCCCAGACCCGCCGGCCGACGGCAGTCATGCCGAGGCGGTCGGCCCACTGCGCCAGTGACATGGCGTCCAGGCGCTCAGCCTGCTCGGAACGCTCGGGGTTCTCGGGATCCACCTGTGCGGCAAGGCGCGCGGTCGCGTCCGTGACGAGCTGGATGTCGTCATACAGATCGCCGCCGCGCCGCTCCACACGCGCGCTGTAGTCCGCACGCCGGCCGTCCCAGGACAGGGCGACTCGTTGTGACTTGTCTCGGACGTCGGTCCCCAGACCGAACCGGTCCAGCAGGCCCAACAGCACATGATGATCGCGGTCGATGAACTCAGCACCCATCTCGACATGCGTCCCCACGCCGAAGGCGTCGCGCAGCGTGTGCACCCGTCCGCCCACACGATCACGCGCCTCGATCACGTCGACGTCCCAGCCCTGGTCCAGCAGGGTCAGGGCGCAGGACAGCCCGGCCAGGCCCGCACCGACCACGACCACCCGCTTACGCGTGCCGACATCTGGGCGCGCCGACGTACGGACTGGAGACGCGACACGGCGCGTGTTGTCGTCCGCCCGCCTGGCCACGGCATCCGCCCCCACGGCAGCCGCGCCGAGAACCCCGGCAACCAGCAGGGCCCGACGACTGACTCGCGGACCGTCCACGACCGCCCACCTCCTCCCCAGGAATCGTCGCCCCTTCAGGATGCTCGCACCGGCCCCGCCGAGGAGCCTGCACCGGCCGAGCCGGACTGAACCGTCGGTCAGGATAGGGTCGGGGCTCATGGCCGACCTTCCGTCACGGGCCCGCGTCGTCATCGTCGGTGGGGGCGTGATCGGCTGCAGCGTCGCCTACCACCTCAGTGCGCTCGGGGTCAGCGACGTCGTCCTCGTCGAGCGCCACGACCTCACGGCCGGGACCACCTGGCACGCGGCCGGACTGATCACCAGCGCGGGCATGGTCGACGAGACCTCGCTGTGGATGGCGCGGTACTCCCGCGACCTGTACACCCGCCTGGAGGCCGAGACCGGCCACTCCACCGGCTTCCGCCCCATCGGCCACCTGCACCTCGCGACGACGCCGCAGCGGCTCGAGACGCTGCGCCGGGAGCGCTCCTTCCAGCGCGGCTTCGGCGTCGACAACGTCGAGATCTCCGCGGCCGAGGTCGCCGAGCTGTCGCCGATCACCGCGGTCGACGACATCCTCGCGGCGTCGTACGTCGCCGACGAGGGGCGCGCGGATCCGGTCGGCGTGGCCACCGCGCTGTCGAAGGGAGCCACCGCGCGCGGCGTCACCATCGTCAAGGGCGTGTCGGTCACCGGCGTGCGGACCAGCGCCGGGCGGGTCAGCGCGGTCACCAGCGACGCCGGTGAGATCGAGTGCGAGACGGTCGTGCTCGCAACCGGCCTGTGGACGCGCGAGCTCGCGCGGCGATGCGGCATCGACGTACCGCTGCAGGCCGCCGAGCACTACTACCTGCTCACCGAGCCGTTCGACGGCGTGCACCGCGACCTGCCGGTCATCGAGGACCCCGACCGCTACGCCTACTACCGCGAGGAGGGCGGCGGCCTGCTGGTCGGCCTCTTCGAGCCCGTCGGCGCGCCCTGGGCGCTCGACCGACCGCCGGCCGACTTCGCCTTCGGCACGATCGCGCCGGACTGGGAGCGCATGACGCCGTACCTCGAGGCCGCCATGCAGCGCTACCCGGCGCTCGCCGACGCCGGACTCCGGACGTTCTTCTGCGGTCCGGAGTCGTTCACCCCCGACCTGCACCCGATGCTCGGGCCGACCCCGGAGGTCGACGGCGTGTACGTCGCCGCCGGGCTCAACAGCCTCGGCATCCTGCTCGGCGGCGGGGTGGGAAGCGTGGTGGCGCAGTGGATCGTGGACGGTCGTGCGCCGGTCGACGTCACGCACTACTCCGTCGAGCGGGCACTGCCGTACGAGACCACGCGGGCCTTCCGTGGGGACCGCGTCCGCGAGAGCCTCGGGGTGCTGTTCGGCGACGGGGTGTGGCCGACCTTCCAGTGGCGGACCGGCCGCGGCATCCGGCGTTCGGCGATCCACGACCGGCTGGCAGCCCTCGGCGCGCGGTTCGGCCAGTCGAGCGGATGGGAGTACCCGCTGTGGTTCGCGGGACCGGACGCGGGCGGCGTCCCCACCGAGACCACCTGGGGTCGCGCCGCGTCGTTCGACACGGTCGCGCAGGAGCACGCCGCGGTCCGCGAGGCCGTCGGGGTGATGGACATGTCGCTGATGTCGAAGTTCAGCGTCGAGGGACCGGACGCGCTGACGCTGCTCAACCGGCTGTCCACCAGCGACATCGACGTGCCGGTGGGGACCGTCGTCTACACCCAGTGGTGCGACGTCGACGGCGGGCTGCTGGCCGACCTCACGGTGACGCGGCGGGCGGTCGACCGGTTCCTGGTGGTCGTCAGCGACGTGAGCCACCGGCGAGTTCAGTCGATGCTGCGCCGGGGCCTGCGGCCCCGTGAGGTCGCGGTCACCACCGACATCACCGCGGGGATCACGCTGCTGACCGTGCAGGGCCCGCGTTCGCGCGAGCTGCTGCAGGCCCTGTCACCTGACGACTGGAGCAACGAGGCCTTCCCCTACCTCACGGCGCGCGAGGTGGAGGTCGGCACGTCGCGGGTCCTCGCGCTTCGGGTGACCTACCTCGGCGAGCTCGGATACGAGCTGCACATCCCGAGCGACCAGGGCGTGTCCGTGTGGGAGAGCCTCTGCGCGGCGGGCCCGGCGTACGGCCTGCGGCAGGTCGGCCTGCTGGCGATGGGGTCGCTGCGGCTGGAGAAGGCCTACCGCGACTACGGCGTCGACATCGAGAACACCGACGACCCGCTCACCGCGGGGCTGGCGTTCACGATCGCGTGGGACAAGCCGGGCGGGTTCGTCGGCCGCGAAGCGCTGGAGAAGCGCCGCGGCGACCGCTCGGCGAGGATGGTGGCCGTACGCCTCGACGACCCCGAGCCGCTGCTGGTCGGCGGCGAGCCGGTGCTGCTCGACGGCCAGTGGATCGGGTACGTCCGCGCGGGGGCGTACGGGTACACCCTCGGGGCGTCGGTCGGCCTCGCCGTCGTCGAGCACGAGGCCGGCGTGACGTCGGACTTGCTCGCCGCCGGCTCCTTCGCGGTCGACATCGCCGGGACCCGGGTCCCCGCCACCCTGTCGCTACGGCCGTTCTACGACCCCGATCGGCTGCGGATCCGCGGTTAGCGCCGTACCCCGGCGCCAACCAGGTCGGGCCACGCTTCGTGCTGACTGAATGGTCAGAAAATAGTAGGGTCTGCGTCAGCCGACTTCCCGCGCGAGCGTCAGGAGTGACCGTGGTCCTCACCACCCCGTTCCACGCGCGACTCGCCGAACTGAACACGGCGCAGCTCTGGTACCACTGGGCGGGCCACCTGTCCGCCACCCAGTACACCACCGCGCCCAAGCACGAGTACTTCGGCGTGCGCAACGCCGTCGGGATCTTCGACGCATCGCCGCTGTACAAGTACGCGATCGCCGGCCGGGACGCGGAGCGGTTCCTCGGCGGGATCTTCGCACGCGACATCCGCGCCTGCCGCCCGGGACGGGCGCAGTACACGGTGTGGTGCGACGACCGCGGCTTCGTCCTCGAGGACGGCGTCGTCTTCCGCCACTCGGAGAACGACTTCCTGCTCACCGCCGCCGAGCCCAACCTGGCGTTCCTGGAGGGCCAGATCGGGCCCCTCGAGGTCCGCATCGACGATGTCTCGAGGGACTTCGCGGTGCTCGCGGTACAGGGAAAGCGGGCCAGGGCGGCCCTCGCTCCCCTGGTGCCCGAGGTCGCGGAGCTGCGCTACTTCACGCACGCCCCCACGAAGATCGCCGGCAGTGCCGTGACGGTGAGCCGGACCGGCTTCAGCGGAGACCTCGGCTTCGAGCTGATGATCCCCGCGGACAACGCCCTCGCGGTGTTCGACGCGGTCTGGGAGGCCGGCCAGGGGCACCTCATGCGCCCCTACGGCGACATCGCCCTCGACATGCTCAGGATCGAGGGCGGCCTGCCGCTGATCGGCCGAGAGTTCACCTCGAGTCGTTATGCCTTCAACGACCATGACCGCTTCACTCCCGACGAGCTCGGGCTGGGCTGGCTGCTCAAGGGCATCGAGGACGAGACGCGTCCGTTCGTCGGTCGGCGCGCGATCCTCGCCGAGCGAACCGAAGGGACCTCTCGCTGGGCCACCGTCGGGATCGTCGTCGACTGGGCCGACTACGACGCGCTCTACTACGACGAGGGGCTCATCCCACCCAAGGACGGGCCGGCCGCGTCCTGGGAGACCATGCTCTACGACGAGGAGGGCGAGCGCGCCGGCTACGCCACCAGCTACGTCTACTCCCCCATGCTCCAGACGCACATCGGCATCGCCCGGGTGAGACCGGAACTCGCGGCACGGGGCACGCGACTCGCGGTCGAGCAGACCGTCAACCACGCCTACACCTCGGTGCCGGCCACCGTCACCGCCATGCCGTTCTTCAACCCCGAGCGGAAGACCTCGATGCCATGAGCGAGATCCACTCCTACGACGCCATCGTCGTCGGCGGCGGCCACAACGGCCTCACCAACGGGGCGTACCTGGCCAAGGCCGGTCTGAGGACCCTCATCCTGGAGCGACGCCATCTGGTCGGTGGCGCCGCGATCACCGAGGAGCTGTATCCGGGCTTCAGCTTCACGACCTTCTCGTACGCACTGAGTCTGCTCCGGCCGGTGATCGTGCACGAGCTCGAGCTCGTGAAGCACGGGTTCAACCCGATCTACATGCCGACGACGTTCGCGCCCATGGAGAACGGGGACTACCTCCTGCTCGGCGCGGACCGGGACGAGAACCTGCGGGAGATCATGCGGCACAGCCCGCACGACGCCGACGCGATGGACCGGTACGAGCATGACCTGACCCGTGTGCTGCAGCTGCTGCGGCCGCTGTTCGACCAGCCGCCGCCCAACATCTTCGGCAAGAGCCCGGAGGACGCACAGGACATCGCCTGGCTGCTCGGGCATCTCGGGTCAGCGGAACCGAAGGTGGTTCACGACGCGGTGCGGCTCATCACCGGCAGCGTCACGGACTTCGTGGACGACTACTTCGAGTCGGAGATCGTGAAGGCCCATATCGCGGCCAGCGCCACCACAGGCACGAAGGTCGGACCGATGTCGGCCGGCTCCGGGCTGGTCTTCCTGATGATGGCGATGGGCGAGCACGACGGGAACCTCGGCAGCTGGTCCTTCCACAAGGGAGGCAACGGCGGGTTCACGCAGGTGCTGGCGAGGGCCGCCGAGTCCTTCG
Organism: Actinomycetes bacterium; assembly: GCA_035506535.1. Lineage (NCBI taxonomy): Bacteria > Bacillati > Actinomycetota > Actinomycetes > Actinomycetes bacterium. Next base: position 28,471 of record DATJPE010000058.1, read on the forward strand.
GAGCCGAGATCCGGCTCGAGGCGGCGGTCGACCACGTCCTGACTCGCGACGGACGCGCGGTGGGGGTCGTCCTCACCGACGGCACCGAGTTCCACGCCGACATCGTGGTGAGCTCCCTCGACCCCAGGCGGACCTTCACCGAGCTCGTCGACCCGCGCGAGCTGCCCACCGAGCTCGTCGACAGCATCAACCGGTTCCAGTTCAAGGGCACCAGCGCCAAGGTGAACTTCGCCCTCGACGGCCCTCCCCTCTACCCCGCTCTGGGCTCACGCACGGACCAGTACAGCGGGTTCATCAGCATCGGGCCCACGATCGAGTACCTCGAGCGGGCGTACGACGCGTCGAAGTACGGCTGGTACAGCGAGCGCCCATACATCGACGGATGCATCCAGTCCTTCATCGACCCCGACATGGCCCCACCAGGCAAGCACGTCATGTCGTGCTTCGTGCAGTACGCGCCGTACCACCTCAAGGGCAGCGACTGGGACACCGAACGCGAGGGGTTCGGTGACGTGGTCCAGGCCACGCTGGAGTCGTTCTTCCCAGGGTTCTCCGATCTCGTGCTGCACCGCGAGATCGTGACCCCACTGGACATCGAGCGGGTGACCGGTCTGTCCGAGGGCAACATCTATGCCGGCGACTTCCTGCTGCCGCAGATGTACTTCTTCCGTCCCGCGCCGGGCTGGGCGCAGTACCGCACGCCGATCGACGGCTACTACCAGTGCGGGTCCGGAACCCATCCGGGTGGTTGCGTCATGGGCGCGCCCGCCAGGCTGGCCAGCCAGGCGATCCTCAAGGACCGCTCCCGGACGTGACGCGGCAGAGCGCCTGGCTAGCCGATCGGATCGATGGCGCTCGTCATCAGTCGGCTTGCCAGCTGGGCCCGTGACGTGATCTTGAGCTTGGGGAAGATGCGGTACAGGTGCGAGCCGACAGTGCGTGGCGAGAGGAACAGCTGCTGGCCGATCTCGCGGTTGGAGAGCCCTTGCGCTGCGAGCCGGGCGATCTGCAGCTCCTGAGGGCTGAGCAGTTCAGCGACCGCCTCGCCCCCCGAGTCCACGCGGTCCCCGGCGGCGCGCAGCTCTCGGCGGACCTGGGCGGCCCAGGCGGTGGCACCGATGACCTCGTAGGCGGCGAGAGCGGCGTGCAGGGGCTCGCGGGATTCGGCAACTCGGCGCTGCCGGCGAAGCCATTCGCCGTACGCCTGCTGGATGCGGGCGCGATGCCACGGCCAACGGCTCAGGTCGGCGGCCAGGGCCTCCCTGAACAGCCGCTCCGCCTGGGCGTCGTCGGCGAGGACCGGCCTCGCGTAGAGCAGGTGAGCTAGCAGCAAGGGTGACGGCGCCTCCTCATGGACCTTCTCCATGTCGGCCAGGACGACGCGCGCCTCAGGAACCCGATCACATCGAACGGCAGCCTCCGCTAGATACATGAGACCGGAGAGCTGTTCGCGCGAATGATGGCTGGGGTCCCCCGGATCGAAGAGCTGGACGAGGGCGGTGAACGCGTCGTCGTATCGACCGCTGGCGAGGTAGGCGAAGCCTCGCGCCTGCTGCGCGCAGGCCAGGAAGTCGGTGAGCGCGTGCTGCGCCGGGGCGTTGATCACCTCGGCGGCCAGCGCCAACGCCTGGGTGCTGTCGCCACGCAGCCCCGCCGCGCGGGCCGCATTGACCTGGTTCCCCGCGTGCCACACGGGCTGTCCGGTGTCCTGGGCAAGCCTGCGCCCCTCCTCTGAGGCGGCTTCCGTGCGGGTCCAATCACCAAGGTCGAGCCAGATCGCGCCCTGCATGCCGAGGACGTGGATGAGCAAGCCGATACGACCTTGCTCGCGCAGGCGCCGTTCGGACCGGTCGAGGAACTCGGCCGCGCGCACCTGGTCGCCGACGGCGTGGGCAGCCATGCCCAGCACGCGGAGAGCGTCCGCGTCGGTGACCGTCTCCACGCGGATCGAATCAAGTGCCCGCAGGACCTCGTCGGCCCTGTGCAGTGGTTCGGCGACGGCCAGCGCGGCGAGGTAGCGCGGGTCGTCACGGGCGGATGACAGGGACTCGGCGACGCTCGCGACCGCGGCGTTCGCGTCAGGAGCGGTGCGCGCCCACCAGCAGCGCAGCGCGGCACCGAGGAGGAGGTTCAGGGCCAGGTCCATGTCCCCCGCGGCAGCCGAGCGCCTGGCGATGGCGCAGAGGTCCTTGACGCGAACACTGTCTCCCGGGATCCCGTCGTTGAAGATCTCGCGCAACCATTCCACCCGAGCCCGGTCGAGCTCGGTGAGAGCCTGCGTCTCTGCAGCGGACACGAACCGGTCCACCATGTCGGCGCGACCGAGTCCGAAGCTCAGCTCGGCAGCCAGGAGGAGGCGTCGACCACGCTTCGTCGAGTCGGTGGTGAGGTCGGCGGAACGCTCCAGCGCGGCGATCGCGGCATCGACCCAACCACGTCGGGCGCTCTCGACGTGGCTCGTCTCCAGCTCGTCGGCGAGGTCGTCGTCAGGCCCCACGATCGCCTTGGACCGATGCCACACTCTGCGATAGGACTGATCGCGCAGGCTGGCCGCGAGCGCCTCGTGAGCAAGCTGGCGGCGGGTGACCGTCTCGGCCTGCAGAATGGCCGAGCGCACGAGCGGGTGGCGAAAGCGGAGCCTGCGTTCGTCGAAGCTGACGAGGTTGAAGGCGGCGGCGGGCTCCAGCTCGGCCAGAGTTGTCCGGCTCCCGCGCAGCGCAGTCGCGGCCGTGAGGATCTCGGCCAGGTCGTTCTCGTCGTCGACCGCGGCGACGAGGAGCAGGTCACGCGTGACCTGCGGAAGCTCGGGGAGGCGGGCCGCGAACGCCCGCTCGAGGCGAGCGCTCATCGGCAAGAAGTCGGAGCGTGGTCGCGAGGACAGCGAGGCGCGCTGCAGAGCGGTCGGCAGCTCGACGAGAGCGAGCGGATTTCCATACGCCTGCCTGAGGATCGCCTCGCGCTCAGAAGGCTCGAGCTCGGCGGCCACGGACTGGAGCAGGTCACGGGACGCGCTCTCGTCGAGTCCCAGAAGCTCGAGCTCGCGGAGTGTGTCGCCACGCCACTGCCCCGCGCTGTGCCCGGTCCGCAGAGTGGCGACCAGCAGGATCGGATCCTCGCCGAGGCGACGCATGACGAAGGCCAGCGTCTCGCTGGTCGCGGAGTCCAGCCACTGCAGGTCGTCGACGAGAACCACCACGGGGCGGTTCGCCGCCACCTCGGTGAGCAGGTTCAGCGTCGCAAGGGCCACCATGAACACCTGTGGGGGCGGCCCGTCCTGCAGGCCAAGGGCGGTGAGGATGGCCCGGCTCTGTGTGTCAGGGAGCCGGTCGATCTCCGGGAGGAGCGGGGAGATGAGCTGCAGGAGACCCACGTACGGCATCCCGGCCTCCGCCTCGATGCCGGTCGTCTCCAGAACCTCGAAGCCGGCGGGGCTGGCCAATGCACGCGTCTCGCGCAGCACCGACGTCTTGCCGATCCCCGCCTCACCGCTGATGAGCAGCGCACCTCCCGCATCCTCGACCGAGGCGAGGAGCTCGCGGATGTAGTCGAGCTCGGAGTCCCGGCCGACGAGGGTGATCTCCTGACGCGCCGACGAACGATCCATCGTCAGAGGCTGCCGTTCCGTGCCTCGAGGGTGCTCTCGTTGAGGGCGGCGAGGTGTTCGCGAGTGCGGGCAGCCCAATAGCTCGCCCCGATGGCGTCGAAGCCTCGGGCGGCAGCCGCCAGCGCTTCTCGAGCGGAGTGGGCCTGCCCGGTACGCGCCAGCCAGCGGCCGTACGCTGCTGAGAGCCGGGCCTGGTGCCACGGCCACCTGCTGAGGTCGGTCCTTCGCGCTTCGGCGAACCGGTCGCCGGCCTGGTCGTCCGCTACGAGCACGGCGCGGGCGTAGTCGAGATGGACGCGCAGCAAGGGCGCTGGCGTCACGACGGCCAGTCGTTCCATCTGGTGCAGCACCACGGTTGCATCCTGGATCCGGTCAGCGGCCACGGCAGCCTCGGCCAGGAAGGTGAGGCTCGCCATCCCTTCCCGTTGATGGTAGGCCGGATCGGCGGGATCGAACTGGCGGCGCAGGCACGAATAGGCCTCCTCGGCTCGGCCGGAGACGAGCAGGGCGACGCCGCGGGCCAGCTGGTGGAGGCACAAGGTGTCGTTGAGCCGCTGCCGGTTCGCCTCCACCTCGGTCGAGGCGAGGATGTCCATGGCCTGCTCCCACGCCCCGCTGAGCGCGCGGGCGTGCGCGTCGAGGATCTGGTTGTTCAGCGACCAGATGGGTTGCCCGGTGTCCTTGGCGAGGCGATGGACCTCGCACATGGCGGCGGTCGCACCCTCCCAGTCCCCCAGCTCGCGTCGGATGTTGACCTGCATGCCGAGGACGTGCGGCAGCAGACCCAGCAGAGCCCGCTTTCGCAGAAGCTCCTCGGCGCGGTCGAGGATGTCGGTGGCGCGCACGGTGTCCCCGACAGCGTGCGCGGCCATGCCGTGCAGGCGTAAGGAATCGGCATCCTGGACGGCCGAGAGATCGGTCCGGTCGAGTCGTTCGATGACCTCGCGGGCTCGCAGGACCGGCTCGGCGACCGCGAGCGCAGCGACGTACCGGGGATCCGCGGTGGAGACCGACAGCTGGTCCAGCGTGGAGGCGACGTCTGCGCGCGCCTGCGGGCCGGTGTCGGCCCACCAGCAGCGCAGCGCGGCTCCGAGGAGCAGGTTGAGTGCGAGGTGGTGGTCCGATGACGCCGCGGCCACGCGGGCCATGGCACACAGCCCGTTGACGCGGACCGCGTCGCCCGGCAGACCGTCGTGGAAGATCTCCCGAACCCACTGCAGTCGTGCATTGTCGAGCTCGCTCAGCTGGGTGCGAGCAGCGTCGTTGACGAGCCGGTCGACGATGTCGTTGCGCCCCATGTCGAACGCGTGCTCTGCCGCGACGAGCAGCCGGTGACCACGCAAGGACGACGAGGACGTGAGCTCAGCGGACCGTTCCAGCGCAGCGACGGCGGTCTGCACCGCCCCGCGACGCAGAAGCTCAGGGGCTATCGACTCCAGCATGTCAGCGACATGGTCGTCAGGGCCGACGATGGACTCTGCGCGATGCCAGATCTGGCGCAGGGGTTCGCCGGCCAGGCTGTCGGCGAGCGCGGCATGCGCGGCCTGCTTCCGGCCGACCGGCTCCGCCTGCAGGATGCCGGAGCGCACCAGGGGATGGCGGAACTCGAGCCGGTCCCCGTCCACCAGCACGAGGCCGACGCTCGCCGCCTCGTCGAGCGCATGGCGGTCGACCTGGTGGCCGGCCAGCAGCGCGGCGGCGGCGAGGATCTCCTCGACGTCGCCGATCGGATCGATCGCGGCGACGAGCAGCAGGTCGCGGCTGTCTGATGGCAGGTCGTTGACGCGCCCGGCGAAGGCCCTTTCGAGGCGCCCTGAGAGCGTCTGCCGGTCGTCAGGCAGGCCGGGACGCCACTCCTTGGGCAGTTCCATGAGTGCCAACGGGTTTCCGCGCGCCTCGTCGACGATGCGCTCCATGTCCCGCGTGCTGAGCCGTGCGCCGGATCGTTCGACGAGCTTCACCGAGTTGCCCTGGTCGAGCCCGCGGAGGGTGAGACGCGGCACGTCCGCGTCGAGGAGGGGCCCCTGATGCCCGCTGCGCACGGTTCCAACCAGCGTAAGCCGCTTCGTCGTCGCGTCCCTGACGAGCGACGCCAGGACCTCGTGGCTCTGCGGGTCCAGCCATTGGACGTCGTCGACGAGCAGCAGCACCGGCCGATGGTCGCGAGGCTGCTCCTGCGCGCGAGCACACTCAGGATCGACAAGCGCCTGGACGGCCTCCGCGATGAGGTACAGGCTCGGCGGGGGGCCCTCGTCCACTCCGAAGGCTGTCAGCAGCGCGTCCCGGTGCGCTGGACCAATCCCGGCGATCCGATCCTGGACTGGGGCAAGGAGCTGGACGACGCCGGCGAACGGAAGCTCCGTCTCGGCTTCGACCCCGACGGCGGACAGCACGGTCAGGCCCGCGCGGGTCGCCTCGTCACGTGCGGCCTTCAGCAGGGCAGTCTTGCCGATGCCAGGTTCTCCCTCGAGAAGGAGCACGCGGTCACGGCGACGTGACGAGTGGATGAGCTCCCGCAAGGTCTCCAGCTCCGCCTCTCGACCGAGCAGCGACCCCTCGGCGGTGCCTGATCCCATGTCCGTCCCTTCGCCCGCCCCGTCGAGTCGACGCTAGAGGCGCTCGATGCCGGCGCGCTTCGGTCAGGTGACTCAACCCCTCGGCGGCCCCGGGGTCCGGCGTCGCGCCCGCAGCCGCGGGTGCAGCCGGTCATGGAGTCAGGTGACGGAAGAGACCGCGCCCTCGACCTCGTAGCGTTCGCAGCATGCGAGCTGCCCTGATGAGGGGCCTCGGGACCCCCAACGCCGTCAACGCGGGCCCGGGCGACTGTGCGGTCCCGGCCCCGGCGCTGCTCCGCCTGGGGACGCGATCGGGCCGATGGGTGGTGACGGCGACGATCCTGGGCTCGGCGCTCGCCGGCATCGACGGGTCGGTCGTCAGCATCGCCCTGCCCGCCATCGGGCGCGACCTGCAGGCGTCATTCGCCGGCCTGCAGGCCACCATCACCGGCTACAGCCTCACCCTCGCCGCCCTGATCCTGCTCAGCGGCGCCGCGGGGGACCGCTTGGGACGGCGCCGTGTGTTCGTCTCAGGCGTCGTCTGGTTCACGACGGCGTCGCTGCTGTGCGCCATGGCGCCGACGATCGAGCTGCTCATCGCCGCACGGGTGCTCCAAGGCATCGGCGCGGCGCTGCTCACCCCGTCCTCGCTCGCGATCCTGGAGGCGAGCTTTCGCAGCCGGGACCGAGCATCCGCCGTCGGTACGTGGGCCGGTTTCAGCGGAGTCGCAGGAGCCCTCGCGCCCTTCGTCGGGGGCTGGCTGCTGGCCGTCGCATCGTGGCGTTGGGTGTTCCTCATCAACGTCCCGCTCGCGGCCCTCGTCGTCGTCGCTGCCGTGAGGCACATCCCCGAATCGTGGGACCGCGAGGCGACGGGTCGCCTGGACTGGCTCGGCGCCCTCGCCACGGTCGCCTTCCTCGGGTTCGGCACATTCGCCCTGCTACGCCTGAGGGAGGGGACCAGCCACGTCGCGATCGCGAGCGCAGCTGCCGCGGTCCTGACCTTCCTGGCCTTCCTGCGACATGAGCGACACCAGCCGGCGCCGCTGCTCCCGCTGAACGTGTTCCGCATCCGCCAGTTCACCGCCACGAATGCGGTGACGTTCGTCGTCTACGCACCAATCGGTGTGTTCTTCCTGCTCCTGGTGCTGATGCTTCAAGTCGTCGCCGGGTGGTCGCCGCTCGCCGCGGGGGCGGCCACCATCCCGGTGACCGCTCTCACCCTGTCCCTGTCACGGCCCAGCGCAGCACTCGCACAAGTCATCGGCCCCCGCCTGCAGATGACGGCTGGCCCCCTGCTGTGCGCCGCTGGGGCGCTGCTCGCCCGCGGACTGGGTCCAGGCACTGACTACCTCGATGTCCTACCGAGCGTGATCACCTTCGGCCTCGGTCTGGCGACGATGGTCGCTCCGTTGACCGCGACCGCGCTTGCATCGCTACCAGCGACGCACTCAGGTGTCGCGTCCGGGGTGAACAACGCGGTCGCGCGGACCGCATCCCTGCTCGCGATCGCGGCGGTCCCCGGTCTCGTCGGCCTCACCGGCGACGCATGGCAGGAGCCCGCGCGCTTCGAGCAGGGGTTCTGCACAGCGCTGGCCATCTGCGCCGTCCTGTTCATCGCCGGGAGCATCCTCGCCGCCCTGACGGTGCGGCGGCCCGATCCGACATAGCGCTCAACGATGCGCCACCGAGCGTCATCGCGTGAGCGACGTCGCTGTCTCGGTCACGACGTCGACCGTACTGTCCGGTCCTCCAAAGAGAGAAACGTGGTGAGCTTGACGCTCGGTCGCGACCCGCTCGGCCCTCGTGTTCAGCAGGAACGTGAGTGTCCAGTGGATGGTCACGGTCAGCCGGTTGCGGTACCCGTTCAGGGTCAGCAGGTGCACGCCGAGCCACAGCAGCCACGCTGGTGCCCTGGACAGCCTGACTCCGCGGATGCAGGCGACAGCCCGGAAGCGGCCGATGGTCGCGAGCGACCCCTTGTCCTTGTAAACGAACTCGCCCGGCGGCTTCCGGCCTCTCACGCGCGCCGTGACTACTCTGGCCGCGAAGCGGCCGCTCTGGATCGCGGCCTGGGCGACTCCGGGTACGCCGTCGCGACGCATGATGTCGCCGACGACGAACACCTCCGGATGGCCTGGCAGGGTGCAGTCCGGCTCGACGACCAGCTGCCCGGTCCGCGTGGTCGCCGACTCGCTCAGGCCGGCGAGCACTCCCGCCACGGGGGCGGCGGCCACACCGGCCGCCCACACCTTCGTCGACGCAGGCAGCGTGCGCTCGTTTCCGGCCTCGAGGTAGCGGACGCAGGTCGCGTCGACGTCGATGACCCGAGCGGCCGTGTGCACAGCGACGCCCATCCGTTCCAGGTCCCTACGGGCCCGCTGGGACAGGCCGGCGCCGAAGGTGGGGAGAAGGACGTCTCCGGCCTCGATGAGCACGACCTTGGCGTCAGCGGGATCGATGTCGCGGTAGTTGCGTCGAAGGCTCAGCTGCGCGAGCTCGGTGATCTGCCCGGCGACTTCGATCCCGGTCGGGCCACCGCCGACCACCACGAACGTGAGATGCCGGCAGCGGTCGTCGCGCGTGGGCGCGTTCTCGGCCCTCTCGAAGGCCTCGAAGACTCGCGCACGGATCTCCAGCGCGTCGTCGATCGACTTGAGCCCGGGAGCGTGCCGAGAGAAGTCGTCTCGGCCGAAGTAGGAGTGGGTCGCTCCCGCCGCCACGATGAGGCTGTCGTAGGGCGTCCGCGTGGGCTCGCCGAACGCCCACGACGTCACGACGCGGTTCCGAAGGTCGATGTCCCTGACCTCGCCCAGCAGGAAGTGCGCGTTCCCCTGCTGGCGCAGGATCTCGCGCAAGGGCCGGGCGACCTCGCCCTGGGACAAGATCCCCGTCGCGACCTGGTAGAGCAGCGGCTGGAAGAGGTGGTTGCCGGTTCGGTCGATGAGGGTGACCTCGACGGGGGAGGCGGCCAGCTCGCGAACCGCGAACAGGCCGCCGAACCCCCCGCCGATCACCACGACCCGGTGGGGCGCGTCCACGGTCAGATCTCGCCGCCGAGACCCTGCTTGTCGAGCCAGTTCAGGCACGCCTCGGCCACCTCGTGCCAGCCTCCGTCGATGGTCAGCGAGTGGCCGCGGTCGGCGAACTCCATCAGCTCGGTCGTGGCCTGAGAGTGCTTGTACTGCTTCGCCGTCGACTTCGTGATCGACTCCGGCACCGTGTGGTCCCGGCCTCCCATGACGAGCAGCAGCGGTCCCCGCTGCTCGTTCTCCGTGTCCACCTTCGCTGGCGAGTGCGGGGAGAAGTTCGCGGTCGCCGCCTCGAAGAGCGGTCGCCCGGGTGCGGGGATCGCCCAGGCCCGGTACAGCTGGTCCGACTCCTCCTCGGTGAGGGTGTTGCCGAAGCTGTAGCGGAACTGCTCCGCCGTCAGCGAGACGGCCCTGTTCTTGTTCGCCGGGTTCTTGAACACCGGCAGGGTCGAACGCAGTGCGGACAACGGAAGCGGCAGCACGCCCTTGATCTGCGCGGCGTCGATGGCGATCGCGGCACGGGCACGATCCATCCCCAGGAGTTTCTCCGCGATCATCCCGCCGAAGGAGTGCCCGATGACGATCGGGGGGCTCTGGAGGGAGTCGACGACGGAGGAGTAGTGCTCGACGACGTCGTCGATGCCGATGCCCGCGACGGACTCCGGGTTCTCACGGGCGGCGTCCACGGTGTCCGGGATGCCGGGCCAACCTGGCGCCGAAGCCACATAGCCGTGCTGGGCGAACAGGTCCACCCAGGGCTGCCAGGAACTGGCGTGCAGCCACAGTCCGTGGATGAACACAACGGGGGTTCCGGACTCAGGTTCCGTGGTCACGTCGACCTCCAGGTGTCGGCCGGCACCCGAATGCGCCGGCAGGACGATCACGTTAGGGACCCGGCGACCGCGACGGCTTCAGTCGATCGACTCTCTGATGGCTGCAGTCGCTGCCTGCAGTCGAACGACCCAAGCCGGCGAGCCGCAATGGTTCCTAGCGTCCGGGACGTCCCGAACACCTGCCATCGAGAGGCTTCGCCATGACTCAGGTCCTACGCAACGTCGGCTTCTGGCACAAGCTCGGCCTCGGCCTCGCTTGCGCTGCCCTGGTCACCGCCTACGTGATCGGCAGCTCTTCACCTGCCGCCGCGCACGCGAGCGCGCCGTCGCACGAGCATCTCCCCACGATCGTCCTCGTCCACGGCGCGTTCGCCGACGCGAGCGGATGGAACGCCGAGGTCGCCGAGCTCCAGCACAAGGGGTACCCCGTCATCGCCCCCGCCGACCCGCTGCGCGGCCTGACCGCCGACGCGGACTACATCCGCTCGATCCTCAAGACCATCGACGGACCCGTCGTGCTCGTCGGGCACTCCTACGGCGGCGCGGTCATCACGAACGCGGCGCGCGGTGCGACGAACGTCGTCGCTCTGGTGTACGTCGCCGCCTTCATCCCTGACGAGGGCACCAGCGTCGCGACCTCCTACGACCCGACCCTGTACCCCGGCTCGCTCCTCGCCCCGAACGCGCTCGACGTCCGCCCGGTCCCGAACCCCGCGGCTCCTGGCGGGATTGACCAGGACCTGACCATCAAACCGGCTCTGTTCCGCCAGATCTTCGCCGGCGACCAGCCCGCCCAGACCGCTGCCGTCATGGCCGCCACCCAACGTCCTCTGTCCGCCTTCGCCTACACCGAACCGTCCGGTGCCCCGGCATGGAAGACGATCCCGAGCTGGGACCTGCTCACGCTGGACGACCGGGCTATCTCTCCCGGGGGCCAGCAGTTCATGGCCGATCGCGCCGGAGCGCGCATCACCACCATCCACTCAGCACACGACGTGATGGTGTCTCACCCGCAAGCGGTCGTGAACCTCATCGTCAAGGCTGCCTGCGCAACGTCGTCTTGACCTCCGTCGGCGCTCCCATTCGGAAGGGACCACCAACCATGGACCTCCAGCTCGAGAAGAAGACCGCGATCGTCACTGGCGCCGGACGAGGCATCGGCCTGGCCATCACACGCCGCCTCGCCCTCGAAGGCGCGAGAGTGGTTGCCAACACTCGCGAGGACACCGGCGACCTGACCCGGCTCGCCGACGCCGATGAAGACGTCCTGGTCGTCGTCGGAGACGTCACCGACCCAGCCACCCCGCAACGGCTCGTCGACGCGGCGGAAGCACGTGTCGACATCGTCGTCAACAACGCCGGAGTCGCACCAGCGCGACCCGGTGGCTTCCTCGAGATCACCGACGCCGACTGGCAGGCCACCTTCGCCCTCGACCTGTTCGCCGCACTGTCCGTGATCCGCGCCGCACTTCCCGCCATGCTCGGTGCGGGCGCCGGATCGGTCGTGAACGTCGGGTCCATCAACGCGAGACTGCCCGACCCGATGGTCCTCGACTACTCCGCCGCCAAGGCCGCGCTCGCGAACGCCACCAAGAGCCTCTCCAAGGCCTACGGGCGACATGGGATCCGGTTCAACAGCGTCGACCCGGGGCCGGTCGCGACCGATCTCTGGAACGGCGACCACGGCGTGGCGCGCACGATCAGCGCGACAGGGGCGGGGACACCCGAGGAGATCGCCGCTCGGGCTGCCGAAGCCATGCCCACCGGGCGCTTCTCCCAACCCGACGAGGTCGCCACCCTCGTCGTCATGCTGGCCAGCCCAGTCCTCGGCAACATCACCGGAGCCAGTTTCGTGATCGACGGCGGCATGCAGCCCTCGCTGTGACGTCCGCCGCCTGAGACCGATGTCATGCGCGCCCGGCGCAGGGTGGGTGGAGCGTCGATCGGCTACGACGTCTCCGCCTGCTCGGCGCCGGCCGCGTCGGCGTACTCCTGGTCCGTGACGTGCTCGCCCCAGTCGGCGTCGTCATCCTCCCACATGCCGAGGTGGACCATGAAGTGCTCAGGTCGCGCGCCGTGCCAGTGCTCCTCGCCGGGCGGGGTGTAGACGGTGTCGCCGGGACGCAGGACGATGACCTGGTTCCGGCTGACGACCAGTCCGATGCCATCGGTGCCGTGCAACGTCTGGCCCAGGCTGTGGCTGTGCCAGGCGGTGCGCGCGCCGGGGCTGAAGCGCACCAGGTTGACGCGGATGCGGGACTCGCCCTCACCTCGGGCGATGACGTCGAAGTAGGCGTCGCCGGTGAAGATCTCCGCCGACCCCTTGACGGTGGGTTGCTTCTTCAGGAGATACACGTTCCTCGTCCTCTCAGGCGACTTCGGCCATGCCGACCGGCGACGATCGGTCCGACCGACGGGAGTGGGCCCAACGCCCTCATCTAACCCCTAGCCGGCGCCGCGGGCGCTGCTGCCTCGCAAGGTCGGGGACGTCGCAGGAACCCAGACCGACACGCGGGTCGGCTCGAGCGTACGGTGCACGACATCGGTCATCTCGTCGCGCACGGAGTCGAGAGAGAGCGAGCTCTGCAGCCGTTGCGCGAAGGCGTCCACGGTCCGCTCGGCGTCGTACCGATCGCGGTTGAAGCGGTGGTCGACGACTCGCTGCACACGACGGCGCAGCGGGTTGAACAGGGCCGCGACCGCCAAGGTCGACAGGGCCACCGCGATCGAGGAGTAGGCCGGGAGGGCCCGAGTGGCCAGCAGGACACCCCCCGCGTACGTCGCGACGAGCAGCCCGGTCACGACCGCGTAGGACAGGGTCCGCGAGATGATCCGGTCGATGTCGTACAGCCGGTACCGGAGGATCGCCACCCCGATGCTCACCGGCAGGGCGGCGAGCCCCAGCCACGCAGGGCCGAAGCCTGCGCCGGCCAGGAACCCGCAGGCCAGTGCGACACCTCCGCCACCGGCGAGCCACTTCACCTGCTGGCGGCGATCGCCGTGGGAACGGCGCCAGCTGCCCGCCTGGCGAGCCACTGCCGCGACCCACAGGTGGACCGCGCCCGCGATCGTGACCACCTGGACGACGGCGAACAGGCCCGATGGTCTGTCCAGCGCGACCAGCCCGCCGGTGGCGTCGAGGCGCAGGTGCCGGGCCACGAGCGCGCGCCCGGCCACGACGTCCATGGCAAGGATGTAGCCGGCCACGACGATGAGGTACGCGCTCAGCACCCACCGCCAGACCGGTGACTCCAGCCGACCGTCAGGGAAGAGGAGAACGACAACCCCGAGCAGCAGCAGACCCGGAGTCCACAGCTCGTACAGGAACAGGGCCGGTCGGCCGAGGACCAGGTCGCGGCCCTGCAGGAAGACCATGTCGGCGTAGTCGCCGCCATCGGAGCTGAGGATCAGGCAGGCGGCGATCGCCTGGAGCAGCCATCCGATCGGGTTGTGCGGCTGTTGCCGACTGATCGCGACTCCGACCACGGCAGACGGAAGCCCGACCACGAGCGCCGTGACCCCGAGGCCAGGCTGCTTGGCGAGCACCGTGAGGACGGCGAGTGCCAGCGTCGCGGCCGCGAGGAAGGTGGCGCTGGCCGAGGCCGTTCCCCGTTCCACGGCTCAAGGATGCGCCCCGACCGTTCCGGGATCGTTACGGCCCGTGGGTGTCGGGATCGCTCGCCATGCCTACACCGGAAGCGTTCGCCGGAGGCGAAACGGTTCGTCATTGGGTGCGCTGGACTGCGGGGCAGAACTGTCGGACCCTCGAAATACGTTGGGGTGCATGGAGAACGACGGCATCGCTCGCCCTTCGTCCTCGCCCTTCGGCTCGGAGGTCGCGCAGCTGCTCGACGAGGCGCGCCGTCTGGTCACCCAGCTGACCGAGACCTCCTGGTGGGCGGTCGGCGATGCCGACCTGCTGGCGGGGCTGCATCAGCTCGAGGCCCTCCGGCGACGACTGGAGGCCGTACGGCTGACCGCGATCGGCGAAGCGGACTCGCGCGGCGTCACCATCTCGACCGGGGCACGGACGACCGCTGCGTGGCTGGTCGACCGGACCGGCGTCTCGCGCGGAGATGCCAACCGCAGCGTGCAGCAGGCTCGCCGGATCACCGTCATGTCAGCGGCCACCCGTGACGCAGTCCGGTCCGGAGGGCTGTCCCTGGACCATGCCCGCGTCGTCCGCGACGTGGCGAGCACCTTGTGGCAGCGCAGCATCCGGCTCGACTCTCCGCTGACGGCCGATGTCCGGGCGGAGGCCGAGGCGACCCTGATCGACCTCGCCGGCTCGCTCGACCCCGGGCAGCTGGCGCTGGCCGGGCGGTACCTGGTGGAGCGTCTCGATCCCGACGGGGAGCCCGACGAGGAGGAGCAGGCCCGGCAGGAGGAGCTTCGCCGGCGGTTCACCTGCACGCCCACACCCGACGGCGGCGGCCGCTTCCACGGTGAGCTGGACGCGGAGGGCTTCGCGCTCGTCTTGAACGCGCTGTCACCGCTGTCCGCCCCCCGGCCGACGACCGCCGAGGGGCCGGATCGGCGAACACTCTCGCAGCGCCAGGGCGACGGGCTCGTCGAGCTCGCCCGCCGGGCCATCGAGTGCGGGGACCTTCCCGAGGAGGGTGGTCTCGCCACGGCGGTCGTGGTCACCACAGACCTCGCCACGCTTCGCGGGGAGCTGTCCGAACAGGCCCCCACCCTGGACACGGGGGTCGAGGTCTCCGTCGAGTCACTTCGACGGATGGCGTGTGACGCCCACATCATCCCCGCGGTCCTGGGCTCCACCCCCGCCGCGCTGGACATCGGCCGGTCGAGCCGGGTCGTCCCATCGGCCATGCGCCGGGCGCTCGTGGTCCGTGACCAGCGGTGCGCCTTCCCGGGGTGCCAGATCCCCGCCGCCTGGTGCGACGCGCACCACGTCGTCCCGTGGGCCTGTGGCGGGGTGACGGCGCTGTCCAACCCCACCAGTCGCTAGTACCACCCCTGGCGGGACCGCCCATCTCAGCGCTGAACCCCATTGTGATCAAGCTAGGCTCGGCTCATGACGCTCTTCGGGATCTGGTCGGACTTCGGCTTCCGCGAGAACCCTTACAGCCAGGACACACTGGCCGCCGACGAGGCGGGTGACGCTCTTCTGGTTGGGCGCGACAGCGAAGTCGGCGAGATCCAACGCAGAGTTGGCTCCGGTGGGGCACATCCCACGCTTGAAGGCCCCGTCGGTATTGGCAAGACGAGTTTGATCA
>DATJPE010000059.1 GCA_035506535.1 Actinomycetes bacterium
CGAGGGGGTCGTGGTGCTGGCTCCACGCCGTCGTCCCGGCGAACAGGCCTGCCGCCACCGGTGCCGCCAGGGCCGCGGCCGACCAGCGGGCGCCCCGGCCGCGTGTCTCAGTCATCGGAGCCACCGTGGCCGTGGGAACCGCCGTCGTCAGACCCACCGTCGTCCCCCCCGTCGTCTCCCCCGGTCGAGCCGGCGGATCCGCTCGCTCCGGTGGTCGCGTGGGTCGTGGACGGCGTCGGCTTGGTCGGCGATGCCGCCGCGTGGTGCGTGGCGTGGTGGGGCGAGCGGGTGCGGGAGACCGCGGGCGACGCCACCGGCGCCGCGGCAGCGGCAGCGGCGCGCGCCTCCGCCTGTTGCTCCTGCTCGGCCTCGGCCTCGGCCGCTCGGGCGGCGAGGAGTCGCTCCTGCGCCGCTGTGAGCTGGGCCACGAGCGCTGCGGTCCGGTGGTCCATCCCGGCGAGCGAGCCCTCGAGCGTGGCGCGCTCGGCGGCGGCCGTGTCGGTCGCGGCAGAGCGGGGGCCGTCCGGGGTCGGGTCGGACGATGGGACCGATGCGGCCGCCGCGGCGGCTGCACCGAGCAGGCCGGTCGTGACGGCGGTCGTGACGACGATCCGAGGAGCACGTCTCATGGGATTCCTCCGCTGTGTTCGTGCCCCACTGTCGGCGCCGTGGATGGCCCACCAACAGATGGTTAGCGCGGCGTTAGCGAACCCCTGGAGGAACCTTCACCCACGATCACCGGTTCGGCCCCCTCGACCTCCCGCCCCATGTCTCGAATGAACGCGGCGTTCCTCCACTAGGTGTGCAGGAACGCCGCGTTCATTCGACAGCATGGGTGGGGTCAGGTGCGTTGGCTGCGGTAGTAGTCCCGCCAGATCAGGCGGTGGATCGGGATCCAACGCGGGATCGACCGGATGATCGGGATGAACGGCAGCAGCAGCAACCCGATCGAGAGGATCGCCATGATGTAGAAGATCACCGCGTCGGCGTTGTTGGTGAGGTAGTCGTTCGGGTTCGACGAGTTGAACTTCGGCAACTGGTACCAGAAGGAGTAGAGCCACAGCCATGCCTGGCCGGGGTAGCTGCCCGTCTCGTTCATCATCCCCCACGTGTTGCCCTGCAGGTGCGCCGCGGTGGCCGCGTCGTCGAGATAGGAACCGTCGCCCAGGAAGAGGATCTGCTTGGTGTAGTCGGTCTGGTAGAACTTGCCCTGCGACAGCAGGACCCCGTCGAGCGCACCGGATGCGGCCATGTTGGTCAGGCCCTGGGCGAGGGTGGGCACCGGCCCGAAGTCGCCTGACCCGACCTTGCTCAGGTCTCCGTTCGCCTTCGCGATCGCGTCGTCCAGGGCGGTCGCCCACTTCGTCTGCTGGTCCGCGGACGCCGCGAGCCAGGTCTTGAGCGCGGCGGCGACCGCGGCGGGCTGCTCCTGGGACTGCAGCGGCGTGATGACGAAGTCGGTCGCGGGGTCGACGGGGTGGGTCACGCCGAACCACTTCTGGGGCCGCAGCGGACCGACGTACAGCCCGTCGCTGGCGTTGTTGTACGGCGGCCCGTAGCCGGCGGAGTCGCTCGTCCCGGCGAGCTCGGAGACCGTCGTGGCGTAGAAGTCGTCCTTGGCGCTGGACGCCCAGCCCTTGAAGGTCAGCGCCTTGTCGTCCGGCGAGCCGAACAGCATCGCAAGCAGCAGGGTCAGCACCGCGACGACGACGATCGCGACGACGCCCTCCTTGACGATGTCGTAGCGCCGCCACGGTCCGGTCCACTCCGCCGCCGCGGGGTCGGCCGCCTTCCGCGCGCTCATGATCCACTCTCCTCGGACGTGACGGTCGGCTCGCCCGACGTGGCCACGGCAGCGGGTACGGCCACCGGGACGGCGCCGTGTGGCGGCACCGCCTCCATCGGCGGCACGACGCCGCGACGGCGGACGAGCAGGACGTGCCAGACGGTGATGACACCGACCACGAGCGGCAGCAGACACGCGTGGATGAGCAGGGTCTGGCCGAGGTTGGCGACGTTGAAGAAGGCCCCGATCCCCACCGCGTTGAGCCCGTCCTTGGCCTCGAAGGAGATCCACTGCGAGTCGAAGTTGGTCTGGATGAGGTAGCCGGTGAAGGCCGTCGCGAGCGAGGCCAGGAAGCACAACCCGCCGGTGAGCCAGGTCAGCCAGCGACGGCCTCGCCACGCAGCCATCCAGAACTTGCCCCACAGGTGGATCACCATGAACACGAAGAAGAGCTGGACGCTCCAGAAGTGCGTGCTGTTGGTGAAGTGCCCGAGGGAGGAGGTGTGATACCAGGCCGGTCCGGTGAAGGCGAGGACCAGGCCGGAGGCGAGGACCACGAGGAACGCGGCGATCGTCAGCACGCCGAACACGTAGATCCAGGAGGCGACGTACGCCGGCTGCCGGTCCGGCAGCAGCTTGTCCGGCGGCAGCTTGGACACCCAGGCGCGGCGAAGGCGAGCGGTCCACATGCGCGAGTCGGGGCCACCCTCTGGGGTCTCTGGCGCTCCGGTCGCGGGCAGGGTGGCGGTCATGACCCGTCCCGGTCCTTCGGGAAGGGCAGCAGGACCGCGAGGACGAAGACGGCGATCATGAGCAGGATCACCAGCAGGTTGGGCACCGAGATCGACAGCCAACCCCAGGTGAGGTAGTGCGCCGGGTGGTCCAGGTTGACCACGCTGGCGATCGGCACGCTGGTCCACGGCATGGGGACTCCTCATCTGTTGGTCCCCCGACCACGGCTTCGACGCGGTCAGTGGACCTCCGGGGAGCCAGCCACCGACAGGGACCGCCGTCGGACATGATCAGGACCTTGGTCCCTTGTCCCCTTCAACGACCCGGGGCCGCACCCATCGGTGCGGCCCCGGTCCTGCTCGTCGAGCGGCTACAGCTTGATCGGCCCCTGCTCGGCCTCCGCCAGCTCACGGAACTGAGTGGCGGCGCTTTGGCGACCGGGGAAGACGAAGCTCAGCACGACCCCGATGACGAAGATGAGGGCGACCGCCCAGGGGGCGTAGATGGTCGGCTTCGTCACCTTGTACACCGAACCGAAGATGGCGCCGCCGGTGACGAGGAGGGCGACCGCCACAGCCAGCCACACCGCCCACTGGCGCGGGTGGTCGCGAAGGCCCCGGATCGCACCGATCGACATGAGGAAGTAGATGACCACGAGGGCCAGCCCGCCGAAGGTGGAGAACCAGCTGAACATCGCGAGGTAGTGCGGCTGGTCCTTGATGGCGAACAGGCCGAGCGCCTGCTTGGTGAGCACGATGACGATCGCGTAGACGACGAGGACGAAGACGCTCGCGAGCAGCGGCGTCCCGCGCGAGGACACCTTGCCCAGCTGCTTCGGGAAGCGGTGGTCGCGAGCCATCGCGAAGAAGCCCCGCGAGGCGGCCACGGACACCCCGATGAGCACGGCCAGCATGTCGAGGACGACCACGAGCTCCATGAGCCGGCGGATGAACACCGAGCCGTAGCCGCCGTCCGCCGTGGGCGAGGCCAGCCCGAACAGGGGGGCGCCGACGTTCTTGCCCACCTCGTTGAGGCTGAAGTGGAAGCCGGCCACCTGTGCGTAGGTGCCGATGAGGTAGAAGCCGGCGATGGCCACGACGGCGATGAGCACCGCGCGCGGGATGTCGCGCTTGGGGTGCGCGGTCTCTTCGCCCAGGTTGGCCGCGGTCTCGAAGCCGGTGAACAGCAGCACGCCGTACAGCACGCCGAAGAGCACGCCGCTCCAGTGGCCGGGGGCGTTGTTCGGGTTCAGCGTCTTGGCCACGTTGTTGTGGCTGCCGACCTTCGCGATGACGTACAGGAAGAAGATCAGCACGACGGTGATCGAGAACATCGCGAGCACCAGCTGAGCCCGGGTCGACAGGGCGACGCCGTAGTAAAGGATGAACGTGATCAGGGCGAGCAGCAGGATGTCCCAGCCGGTCTTGGGGAGCAACGGGTGCCCGAACTCGCCCTCGAGGGTGTCGGAGATGGTGCCGCCCAGCATGACGAGCAGCCCGGCGCCGAGCGCCATGATGCCGATGTAGTAGAGGAAGCCGGCCGAGGCGCCCATGCGGGTCCCCAGGCCGTCGGTGACGTAGTCGTAGAGCGAGCCGGCTGCCTGGATGCGGCGCGCGTACTCCGCCACGATCCAGCTCAGTCCCAGCAGGCCGATCGCGGCCACGATGACCGCGAGCGGGGCGGCGATGCCGGCGCCCTTGCCCGTGGCGCTGGTGAGTCCCATGACGAGCGGCACCAGGAAGGCGATCGAGAAGACGGGACCCATGAACCCGACCGACTGCGCGATCGCGTCCACCAGGGTCAGCTTCTTGGCGCCGCCGAGGCGCTGGTACTGCTCTCCGACGTCCGTGCTTGACACCCCTGGACCTCCTCGTCCACGTGCCCTGATTCGTTCGAACCCGAACGATTTCGAGCAGAGTAGCGAGTGGAACGCCTCTCGTCACCCCCTTCGGAGCAGAAAAAATGGCCGGATCGTGACCGGGTGCCCGACCAGCCTGCCCGGCTATAGTTCGGAGCCGAACGATTGGAGGACCGTGGCACCGCGCTTCACGCTGATCCTGAGCGAGAACTGGACGATGACGTCGGGTCGCGACCTCCCGGTCCTCATCCGTTGGGCCCGCGAGGCCGAGGACGCCGGCTTCGACTCGGTGATGATCTCCGAGCACATCGTGCTGGGGCCGGGCGCGGGCGCGAACGGGGTGATGGCCAACCCGCGCGAGTACGCCCTGCCGGGCAACCAGGACCCCGCGACACCGTGGCCGAGCTCGCTCGTGCTGCTGTCGGCGATCGCGGCGGTGACCACGACGGTCCGGCTGGTCGCCGGCGCGGTCATCGCGCCGCTGCGCCACCCCCTGCTGCTCGCCCGCGAGCTCGGCAGCCTCGACCTGCTCTCCGGGGGGCGGCTCGTCGTGCTGCCCACGGTGAGCTGGCACGAGGAGGAGTACGTCGCACTCGGCGTACCGTTCCATCGGCGCGGGCGGCTGCTCGATGAGCACCTCGAGGTCTGGCGGCTCGCCTGGGGGGCCTCGCCGTTCTCCTACGAGGGCGAGCACTACCGCTTCCACGACGTCTACCTCGAGCCAGGGGCGTACTCCGAGACCGGCCCGCAGCTGTGGCTCGGCGGCGCCTCGATGACGCCGAAGGTGATCGACCGCGTGGTCCGCTACGGGCACGGGTTCAACCCGCTCGGCGTCCGTACCAACGAGGAGATGGCGACGCTGCGCGCCGCCCTGGCCGCCGCCGGCCGTGACCCGGCGTCCCTGGAGCTCATCGGCGGGACGCGGGCAGGCTTCCCCGACGCGACGAGCTGCGCCGACCTCGGTGAGGCGCTGGCCGGGATCCCCGCCCAGCAGGCGCAGGGGTACACCACGTTCTGCATCAAGCCGTCGCAGTTCATCGACGACCCGGACGGCGTGGGCGCCTTCTGCCGCGAGGTCGTACGGCGCGGGGAGGCGTTCGCATGAGGGCCTCGCCTCGCCCGCTGGTCGTCATCCCCGGCCGCTTCTCCGCCTCGGCGTCCGCGCTGCGCTACCGGGCGCTGGTGACCGCCCGGGCGCTTTCGGAGGCCGTCCTCGCGGCGGGCGGGGAGCCGCTCACGGTCCAGCCCTCGGCGCCCCGGGGCTCGGTGTCCGCGGGGGAGGTGGCCGAGCGGCTCGGCTTCGCCGACGCGGTGCTGCTGCCCGGCGGCGGGGACCTCCACCCGCGTCGCTACGGCCAGGACGTCGCCTCGGACGCGGTCTATGACGTCGACGACGAGCAGGACGCCTTCGACCTCGCCGTGGCCTCCTGGGCGCTGGAGGCCGGGATCCCGCTCCTCGCGGTGTGCCGAGGCCTGCACGTCGTCAACGTCGCGCTGGGCGGCGAGCTGGACCAGGACATGGCCTCGCCCCACCGCCACGTCGTCCACGAGGTGACCACCGAGCCGGGCTCCCTGCTGCACGCGGTGGTGGGACCGAGCGTGACCGCCTCCTGCTACCACCACCAGCGGGTCACCGCGCTGGGCACCGGGCTTCGGGCCAGCGGGCGGGCCGAGGACGGGACGCTCGAGGCGGCGGAGCTCGACGCCGCGCGGGGCTGGTTCCTCGGCGTGCAGTGGCATCCGGAGGACTCGTGGGAGCGGGACCCGGCGCAGCGCGCCGTCCTGGCCGCCCTCGTCGACGCCGCCCGCCGCCGACCCCCGACCTGATCGCTCGCCGGCTGACCCCCGGCGCCGAGCCCGCCGGCCGGTGGAGGCTTGACCCCCCGGAGCGCGTCCCCCTAGGCTACGTTTGGTCCCAAACGATTTGGGGGTGTGTGGTGTCCCAAGGCTTCTTCGGCCCGCGTACGGCCTCCGGCCGGGCGGCGTTGCTGCCCGACCCGCCGTGGTTCTACTCCGGTGACCTGCTGACCGTGGAGTACCGGGTCGACCCCGAACGGGTCCGTGAGCTGCTCCCCCACCCCCTCGAGCTGGCCGACGAGGACCCCGGCGCCGTCGCGTTCATCTGGGCCGACTGGCAGTCCTGCGGGAGCGACCGGGCACAGCTCCTCGACCCCGTGCTGGGGCAGTACAAGGAGGCCTTCGTCGTGGTGCGCTGCCGTTTCGGCGGGCAGACGTACAGCCGCTGCGTCTACATCTGGGTCGACACCGACTTCGCGATCGCCCGCGGGCTGCACCAGGGCTACCCCAAGAAGCTCGGCGCGATCCACCTGACGCGCCCCCATCCCTACGGCCCGGCGCCGCGCGTGGCCCCCGGGAGCCGCTTCGGCGCCTCGCTCGCCGCCTCCGACCGCCGGCTCGCCGAGGCGCAGATCACCCTGCTCGAGGAGGCGCCCGAGAACGGCTTCGTCAACGCCCACCCGATGGCGCACAACCGGTACGTCCGCGCGATCGACGACCCCTCGCGCTTCCGCCTCGACGAGATCATCGCGACCAGCGCGGCCGAGGCCGAGGGCGGGCCGGCGTACCGCGCGAGCGTCGACCACTTCGCGCTGTTCCCGTCGCCGACGGAGGAGCTCGACCTGCTCGCGCCGGAGGAGATCATCGGCGGCTACTACCGCCAGGTCGGCGTCGTCTGGAACGGCGGGCGGGTGCTGCACGACAACCTCGCCGACCAGCCCGAGGTGCAGCATGCCTGACCAGGTCAGCGTCGAGGGCGTGGCCGTCGACACGCGGCACTGGATCGGCGGGCAGCGCGTCGCCTCCGCCACGACCTTCACCGACGTCTCCCCGATCGACGAGCAGCCGCTGGCCGAGATCGCGTCGGCCGGGGCCGCCGAGGTCGACGCCGCGGTCACCTCGGCGCAGCGGGCGTTCCCCGCCTGGGCCGCGATGCCGCGAGACGAACGCGCCGACCTGCTCAACCGCGTCGCGGACGGCATCGACAAGCGGGCCGAGGAGCTCGCCGTCGTCGAGACGCGCGACAACGGCTCCCTCCTGCGCTCCCACCGGCGCAGCGTCATGCCGCGGGTCGGCATGAACTTCCGCTACTTCGCCGACCTGCTCCGCGAGCTCTCGCACCCCGACCGGGAGATCCGGGGACACCGGGAGCGCATCACCTGGGACCCCGCCGGGGTCACCGCGGTCATCACGCCGTGGAACGCACCGCTCATGCTGGCGACCTGGCGGATCGGGCCCGCGCTCGCCGCCGGCAACACCGTGGTCGCGAAGCCCCCGGAGTGGGCGCCGCTCACGGCCTCGCTGCTGGCCGACATCACCGCCGAGGCGGGGCTGCCCCCCGGCGTGTTCAACGTCGTCCAGGGGCTGGGACCCCAGGCGGGCGCCGCGCTCAGCGCCCACCCGGGGATCCGGCGGCTGTCCTTCACCGGGTCGGTCCCCACCGCCGGGAAGATCGCGGCGGCGGCGGCTCCGAACATCGTCCCGCTGTCCTTCGAGCTCGGTGGCAAGTCCCCGCTGCTGGTCTTCGCCGACGCGGACTTCGACCTCGCGGTGAGCCTCGCCGTGGAGCAGTTCGACAACGCCGGCCAGGTCTGCCTCGGGGCGTTTCGCATCCTCGTGGAGGACGCGATCGCGGACCGCTTCCTGGAGGCCGTCCTCGAGCGCGCCTCCCACGTGGTCCAGGGCGACCCGCGGGACGAGGCCACCGCGATCTCCTGCCTCGTCAGCCGCCCGCACTTCGAGCGGGTGGACGGGTTCGTCCAGCGGGCGATCGCCGACGGTGCTCGCCCGGTCCTCGGCGGCGGGCCCAACGACGAGCTGGGCGGGCTGTACTACCGCCCGACGGTCCTCGTCGCGACCGAGCCCGGTTCGGAGATCGTCACCGAGGAGGTCTTCGGCCCGGTCCTGACCGTCCAGACCTTCCAGGGCGAGGACCAGGCCGTCGCCATGGCCAACGACACCCGCTTCGGGCTGGCCGCGACCATGGTCACCGGTGACCCCGATCGGGCGGAGCGGGTCAGCGCACGGCTGTCCGCCGGGACGGTCTGGGTCAACTGCTTCTTCGTGCGCGACCTCGGAGCGCCTTTCGGCGGCAACGGGCAGTCGGGCATCGGTCGCGAGGGTGGCCTCCACTCCTTCGACTTCTACTGCGACATCAAGAACACCGTGTTCTCACCGACGGGGTGGACCGGCGGAGCCAAGGAGTGACGCATGGGTGAGGTTGTGGCCGCCGGCCTGCTGGCGCATGTACCGACGATCATGCTGCCGGAGCAGACCCGGCGGGAGCTGAACCACGGCGCGGACACCACGCTCGTGGCAGGCCTGGAACAGCTGCGCAAGGACGTGTTCGAGACCCTCGACTACGACACCGTGGTCGTGCTCGACTCCCACTGGTTCACGACGGTCGAGTTCGTCGTGACCGCGCAGGACCGCCGGGCCGGGCTGTTCACCGCCGAGGAGCTGCCGCGGGGAATGTGCCGGATCCCCTACGACTGGCGCGGGGACCCTGAGCTCGCGCACGCGATGGCCTCCTTCGGTCCCAAGCACAGCACGTGGGTCACCGCGATCGACGACCCGTACCTGCCGATGTACTACGCGACGCTCAACCTCTGGAAGTACCTCGGCGAGGGTCTCGACAAGCAGTGGGTCAGCGTCAGCACCTGCCAGACCGGGGAGACCGAGGACTTCCTGCGAGCCGGCCGCGCGCTCGGCGACGCCATCGAGGCGCTGGACCGCAGGGTCGTCCTCATCGCCTCCGGCGCGCTGTCGCACACCTTCTGGAAGCTGCGCCAGCTGCGCGACCACGAGGCCAGCGAGGCCTCGCACATCCGCACACCCGAGGCCTACGCCGCCGACCTCGAGCGGATGGCCTGGTTCGCCGAGGGCGACCACGCCCGGGTGCTCAAGACCATGCCGGACTTCATGAAGTTCCGGCCCGAGGCGATGTTCGCCCACTACCTGATGATGGCCGGGGCGCTCGGCGAGGAGCGGCTCACCGCGCGCTCGCGCCAGTACGGCGAGTACGAGAACTCCATCGGTACCGGTCAGGTCCACCTGTGGTTCGACCGCCCGACCGGCGGCTTCCCCCGTCCGGCCGAGACCCCGCCCGACCCCGAGTACGCCCGACAGGAGAGCGGACCCGACCTCGTCGCGGCCGGCTGACCCGGTCCCGTCGACACCAGCCCATCCACCAGACAGGGGACACCGTGACCGAGTACCGACGGATCCTGCTCGAGGGCGCAGAGGTCCTCGTCGTCCGCCGCGGCGACCAGCTCGTCGCGGCGGACGGGCGCAGCGTCGGCGTCGACGACGCCGTGCACCTGCCTCCGGTCGTCCCGACGAAGATCGTCGCGGTGCACCTCAACTACCTGAGCCGGGTGCACGAGTTCGGGACGCGGCTCCCGGCGGCGCCGACGTACTTCCACAAGCCCACGACCTCGCTCAACGCCCACAAGGGCGCCGTCGTGCGACCCGAGCGCTGCAAGTGGCTGAACTACGAGGGCGAGATCGCCATCGTGATCGGGAGGACGTGCCGCAACGTGTCGCCCGCGGCCGCGGGCTCCTACATCGCCGGGTACACCGTGGCCAACGACTACGGCCTGCACGACTTCCGCGACACCGACGCCGGGTCGATGCTGCGCGTCAAGGGCTCGGACACGTTGTGCCCGCTCGGTCCCGGGCTGGTCGACGACTGGGACTTCCACGGCAAGACGATCCGGACCTATGTCAACGGCGAGGTGAAGCAGGAGGCGAGCACCGACGAGATGGAGTGGGACATGCACTACCTCGTCGCCGACATCGCCCGCACCATCACGCTCCTGCCCGGCGACGTCCTGCTCTCCGGCACGCCGGCGAACTCGCGGACCGTCTACCCCGGCGACGTCGTCGAGGTCGAGGTCGAGGGCCTCGGGCGGCTGACCAACCACATCGTCAGCGGACCGGTCCCGATCCGTGACGACTGCGGTGCGCAGCCGACCGAGAGCGACGAGGTTCTCTCCACCGCCATGGGCGGCGACTGGCCCAAGCGCGGCAAGGTCCAGGTCTGACCGTCGGCGCCCTCGCCCGGCGCGTCAACGACGGGTGGCAGCGCCCTCCTCGGCGAGCAGTGACGTCACGATCTGGCGCACCTTGAGGGCGGCCACGTCGGCCTGGACGTTGACCCCGGCGCCCGGCCCGTCCCGGTCGATGACGCGTTGCATCGTCTCCATCGCCGAGCTCACCCTCAGGTAGTACGAGGTGAACATGCGCTCGAGGTGGTCGGTGGTCGCGGCGTCGTCGACGGCGAAGTCGCGGCTGACCCGCCACATCAGCCGAGAGGTCCCGCGGTCGACGGGCAGCACGAGCTGGGTGAAGCGCATCCGCGCCGGAGGCGCCCCGTCCTCCGGCAGCACGTCCCAGTGGTCGACCCAGACGGCCGGGGACAGGAAGTGGCCCTCCTGACGGTGCACGAGCTCCTCGTCGGCCCGCCGGCCGAGGGCACGTGCCTGCCAGCCCGGCAGCGGGCCAGCGGGGAAGGTGCGCGAGAGCGACACGGTCGTCTCGCTCACCACGACGTCCAACGGCGGCGGCTGGGCGAGCAGGACGGCTGGCGACACGTCAGGGGCGAGTACCGGGATCTGCGTCACGTCGGCGAAGCTCTCGTGCAGGAGCAGGAAGCCCGCTGCGACGTCCTGCTCGCCGCCGACGCTCCCCCACGCGTCGTCGTCGAGCCAGTCCAGGTCCGGCAGCCGGTGCAGCGGGGCTCGGCCTGGCTCGCCGAGCCACACCCACACCAGGCCGTTCTCCTCGCGGACCGGGTAGACCGGCACCGACGCGCCGTACGGCACCCGGGTCTGCGTCGGGACGCTGACGCATCGCCCGCGGGCGTCGTAGGCGAAGCCGCACAGGCCGCAGCGCACGAGGTCGCCATCGAGACGGCCGGCACTGAGCGGGTACGGCCGGTGGGCGCAGCGGTCCTCGAGGGCCACCACCTCCCCGCCGGTCCCGCGGAACAGCACGAGCGGGCGGTCCCCCGCCCGCCAGGCGGTCAGCTCACGGCCGATGCCGGCCGACGCCGTGAGGGCGTACCAGCAGTCGGTCGGCACCTCGGCGCTCGGGCGGGGGCGACCCAGCCGCGGTCGTGTCATCGCTGCGGACCCTTCGTCACAGGTCGAGGGTGAGTCGGTCGGAGCGGCAGCGCGAGACGCAGATCATCATGCTCTCGTTCGCCGCGCGCTCGTCGTCGCTGAGGATCGAGTCCCGGTGGTCCACGTCGCCGTCGAGGACGACCTGCTCGCAGGTGCCGCAGATCCCCTCGTGGCAGGAGCCGAGGATGCTGACCCCCGCGTCCTGCACGACGTCGAACACCGACTTGTCCGGTGGGACCGTCAGGGTGAGCCCGGAGCGCGCGAGCACCAGCTCGAACGCGTGCTCCTGCCGCGCCTCGGTCACCTTGGCCGCGAACCGCTCGAGGTGCAGCGACCCGGCCGGCCAGGACGCGCACCGCTGCTCCACCGCGGCGAGCAGCCCCTCGGGGCCGCAGCAGTAGACAAGGGTCTGTGGTTGCGGCGTCCCGAGCAGCCCGTCGAGATCCGGGAAGCCCGCCTCGTCCTGCGGGACGAGGCTGACCTTGTCGCCGTACGCCGAGAGCTCGTCGGTGAACGCCATCGAGGCCCGCGAGCGGCCGCCGTAGACCAGCCGCCAGTCGGCCCCTGCCGCCTCCGCCTCGGCGATCATCGGAAGCATCGGCGTGATCCCGATGCCACCAGCGATGAACAGGTAGCGCGGCGCGGACACCAGGGGGAAGTGGTTGCGCGGACCGCGCACGCGCACCCGGTCCCCAGCCGACAGCTCGTGGACCTTGACCGACCCGCCCCGGCTGTCGGGCGCCTTCAGCACGCCCACCCGGATCGTGTGGCTGTCCGAGGGGCTGCCGCACAGGGAATACTGGCGCACCAGGTCCGGCGCGAGGACCAGGTCGACGTGCGCACCCGGTGTCCACGGCGGCAGGGCGTCCCCGTCGGGGTCGGACAGGGTGAGGGCGACGACGTCCTCGGCGACGTGGTCCACCGCGTCGACCACGAGGTCCCCCTCGTGCTCCCGCAGCGTGGTGACGGTGCCGGTCACGCGATACCCCGCCTCACGCGACCTTGACGCGCACGGGGAAGCGCTTGACCCCGTTGACGAAGTTGCTCCGGACGCGGACGATCTCGCCGGACTGCTCGATCGACGCCAGCCGCGGCAGCAGGGTCTCGAACATGATCCGGATCTCCATGCGGGCCAGGTTCGCCCCGAGGCAGGTGTGGGGCCCCTTGCCGAAGGTCATGTGGTCGTTCGGGTAGCGCGTGAGGTCCAGGGTGTACGGGTCGGTGAACGCCGCGTCGTCGCGGTTGCCCGACGCGAACCAGGTGACGACCTTGTCGCCCGCCTTGATCTGCTGGCCGTGCATCTCGACGTCCCGGGTGGCCGTCCGGCGGAAGTGGTACACGGGTGAGGCGTAACGGAGCAGCTCCTCGACGGCGACCTGGCCCTTGTCCGGGTTGTCCCGCAGGTAGGCCAGTTGGTCAGGGTTGTCCATCAGCGCCTTCATCGCATGGCTGATGGCCTGCCGGGTCGTCTCGTTGCCGGCGACCACGAGCAGCAGGAAGTAGTTGTCGAAGTCGGTCGAGGAGAGCGGGACGCCGTCCTCGGGTATGCGGTTGACCAGCTTGCTGACCAGGTCCTCGCCCTCGCCCCCACGCCGCTCGGCGGCCAGCTGGCGGCCGTACTCGAAGATCTCCATCGACGCCGGCGAGCGGAAGGGCAGGTGCGAGTACTGCTCGGCCTCCGGGCTGTCGATGAGGACGCGTGCGTAGTCGGGGTCCGTGGCGCCGACGATCTCGTTGCCCCACGAGATGAGCTGCGGGGTGAAGTCCTCGGGCACGTCGAGCAGCCGGGCCAGCACCTGGATCGGGTAGTCGGCGGCGATGGCGTCGACGAAATCGAACTCCTCCTGCCGCAGCGCGCTGTCGACGGTCAGCTGGGCGAGCCCGCGCAGGAAGTCCTCGTAGCGGCGAAGCGACGCTGCGCTGAAGTCGCGCATGAGGAGCTTTCGAAGGGCCTGGTGGCGCGGTCCGTCGGTCTCCAGCATCGAGCGGCGCAGGTCCATGTACTCCTCGGGCGGCTCCTCGAGGTTGACGAAGCGCTCCGAGGTGAACATCTCCGGGTTCTTGTCCACCTCGACGATGTCCTCGAACCTCGTCACCGACCAGAAACCGCGGTTGCCGCCCGGCTCGGGGTTCCAGTGCACGGGAGCCTCGCGCCGCAGCGTGTCGAACATCCCCCACGCCTCGTTGCGGACGAAGACCTCGAGGTCGGCCAGGTCGACCTCGCTCAGGGGGACCGGGTCGTGCTGCATGAGGGGCTCCTCGGCTGGTTCGGCGGGTTCGGCGGGACGTGCGTGAGTCGACAGGGCTACAGGTGGTAGGAGTACTCGCGGAACTCCCAGTCGGTGACGAAGCGCTCGAAGCGCTCCACCTCGTTGCGTTTGTACGCGAGGAACGCCGTGACGAAGAACTCGCCGAGCACCTCGGCGAGGTCGGTGTCGGCCTCGAGGGCGTCGAGCGCGGCCGGGAGCGTCTGCGGCAGCATGGGCGAGATCTCGGGGTTGTAGCCGTAGCCCTCCAGCGGGGCCGGCAGCTCGACCTTGTCGCGGATGCCGAGGTAGCTGGCGGCACCCATGGCGGCGATGATCAGGTACGGGTTGGCGGTGGCGTCCCCCAGCCGTACCTCCATCCGCGAGCTCTGACCGCGCTCCGGCGGGATGCGCACCATGGCGCTGCGGTTGTCCAGGCCCCAGTCGATGAGCCAGGGCGCCAGGCTGTCCGGGCCGAAGCGCTTGTAGGAGTTGATGGTCGGGTTCGCGAGCGCGGCCAGCGCCGGCGCGTGCTGAAGCACGCCGGCGATGGCGTGGCGGCCCACGTCCGAGAGGCCGTACTCCCCATCCGGGTCCCCGAAGACGTTGGTGCCCGAGGCGTGGGCGAGGGAGATGTGCAGGTGGAAGCCCGAGCCGCCCTCGTCGTTGAAGGGCTTCGCCATGAAGGTCGCGAGCTTGCCCTCGTGGCGCGCGATCTCCTGTACGGCCGACTTCATCCGAAACGCGCGGTCGGAGGCGTCGACGATCTCGCTGTGGTTCAGGTTCACCTCGAACTGACCGGCACAGAACTCGTGGTTGGCCGCGGTCACCTGCAGCCCGGCCTCGCGCATCTCGCGCAGCGTGCGCAGCAACAGTCCACCGGGGTCGCCCTTGCGGCCGACGACGTAGACGTTGCCGGGGCTGTCGGCGTAACGCGCGTAGCCGGGCTGGCGCGACCCGTCCGGCTCGCAGACGTAGTACTCCAGCTCCGGGCCGACGACCGCGTGGACACCGAGCTCCGCGAGGCGGTCGGCCACGCGTCGCACCACGTTGCGGGGCGCCTCCGGCACCGGGGTCCCGTCGGCGAGGAAGGCGTCGCCGAGGCAGCCCATCACCCCCGGCTCCCAGGGCAGTGGCTGAAGGGTCGAGAAGTCTGGGCGGACGAGGACGTCCGGCAGGCCGGCCTCGATGCCGCCCGGCATCGGGACGACGTCGCCCATGGGGGTCACGTGGTAGACACCCCGGCTGAAGGCCAGCCCGTGACCGACCGCGTTGGGCAGCTCGTCGATGAGCACGTCGCGGCCCCGGTCCACCCCGATGAGGTCGGAGTAGGAGATCCGCACGATGTCGATGCCACGCGCGCGGAGGGTCTCCACGACCTCGGTGACGTTCTGGTCCTGACTGGCCACGGAGCCTCCCAAAGTCGTTAGGGCCCAAACCATAATGGGGGCCCCTGGCCCTGACAAGAGGGTCGGGACAAGATAGTTTGTAGCCAAACGGTCTACCCCAGGGCGAGGAGGTCAGGGGTGCGAGCGCTGTTCGTGCAGCAGGACCACGTCTCACCGGTCGGCCCCGTGGGGGCCGCGTTCGCCGACCGCGGCTACGACGTGAGCGAGCTGCTGGTCGTGCCCGAGGAGCACTTCCACGCGCCGTCGGTGACGGCGGACTTCCCCGATCCGCGGGACGTCGACGTCGTCGTGGCGATGGGCGCCCCGTGGTCGGTCTACGACCACGACCGGATCGGGTCGTGGGTGTTCGACGAGATGGACTTCCTGCGCGCCGCCCACGAGACGGGCGTCCCCGTCCTGGGGATCTGCTTCGGCGCGCAGGCGCTGGCGGGCGCGCTGGGGGGCGAGGTCGTCCCCGCGGCGCGGCCCGAGGTGGGCTGGACCCTCGTCCGCACCGAGCGCCCCGACCTGGTCGAGGCCGGGCCGTGGTTCCAGTGGCACGGTGACCGCTGGGTGCTGCCGTCGCACGTGTCCGCGTTCGCGACGACCGACGTCGCCGAGCAGGCCTTCACCCTGGGGCGTTCGCTCGGCGTGCAGTTCCACCCTGAGATCACCCCCACGATGCTCGCCGGGTGGCTGGCCAACGGCGGCGACGCGCAGGCGCGCCGGCTCGGCTACGACCCCGACGAGCTGCTGCGGGTCACGAGGCGCACGGCCCCCGAGGCGGAGGCACGCGCCCGCCGGCTGGTCGAGCGCTTCCTGGACGTGGTCGCCACCAACGACGTGCCCGCGGGACGGCGACTCCGATGACACCGCGGGGCACTGTGCCCACCGAGGCGCCCGGCTCGACGTCGGCGACGTGCGACCCGAGGCTCTGCCCCTGCACGGACGGGTCGTGCACACTGAGCCGGGTGGCCCGAGCGCTGAACGGGGACGGTACGTCCGGAGGAGAGCGGACCCTGTCCGCGACGGAGCAGGCGGTCACCGACCGGCTGGCTCCCATGGCACTGGACATGGCGGCGATGGCGGCGGTCAGCAACCTCTACCGGGCAGCGGGCGCGATCCGGAACAACTTCGAGCGGACCGTGCTCGCGCCGCACGACCTCACGTGGACCGGCTGGGTCGTCCTGTGGGTGGTGTGGATCTGGGAGGACATCGAGGCCCGCCACGTCGCGGCCGAGGCCGGCATCTCCAAGGGCACCCTCACCGGGGTGGCCGGGACCCTCGAGCGACGCGGCCTGCTGGACCGCCGCACCCACCCGGAGGACGCCCGACGGCAGCTGATCAGCCTCACGGCCGACGGCCAGGCCCTCATGGCCGAGCTGTTCCCCCTCTTCAACGCCCAGGAGGCGCATGTCGTGGCCCCCCTGTCGGCGCAGGAGATCCAGGTGCTCACGACCGCGCTGCGCAAGATGGTGATCGCCCTGGAGGACTCGGACGGCGTCGCCGGCTGAGCCCGTCCCGCCACGCCGCGGGACCTTGGACCGCGGTCTTCCGCGGATCGCCTGAGCAGACTGAGCGCCATGGTGGCGCTGGTCGCGGTGGTCGTCCTCGCGATCGCCTTCGACTTCACCAACGGGTTCCACGACTCCTCCAACGCCATCGCGGCCCCGGTGGCGACTCAGGCGATGCGACCCGTCCAGGCAGTGACCCTCGCCTCCGTCTTCACCCTGCTCGGCCCGGTGCTGGCCGGCACGGCGGTGGCCGACACGGTCGGGGGGATGGTGAGCGTGGGCGCCTCCGACGTCCTGGGGATCCTGTTCGCGGCGCTGCTGGCGGCGGTGGCGTGGAACCTGGCCACCTGGCGCTGGGGGCTCCCCTCGTCGTCCTCGCACGCCCTGGTCGGCGGTCTCGTCGGCGCCGCCCTGGTGGTCGGCGGGGTCGAGGCCGTGCACTGGGGCGGGCTGGACGGCTTGCGCCCGGTCGGCGTACTCGGTGTCCTGCTCGCTCTGGCGGTCTCCCCCGCCATCGGCGCTCTGGCGGGCTGGGCCGTCGAGGCGGCGACCCGACGAAGCCTGCGGCGCGGCGGCCGCCGGTTGAAGAGGCCCATCCTGCGGGGGGAGTGGGCCTCCTCGGCGGCCCTCGCCTTCGCCCATGGGACCAACGACGCGCAGAAGACGATGGGACTGATCACCTTGGCCCTGGTCACCGCGGGAAGCATCCCGTCGTTCGTGGTGCCGCTATGGGTGAAGGTGGTCTGCGGCGCCGCGCTCACCGTCGGCACCGCGTTCGGCGGGTGGCGCATCGCGCACACGATCGGGCGCGGGATCTATCGCATCCGCCCGCTCGACGGCCTGGTCAGCCAGGGTGCCAGCACCCTGGTGATCGGCGGTGCCGCCATGCTCGGAGGGCCGGTGAGCACCACGCACGTCGTGGCCTCGTCGGTGGTGGGCGTGGGGATCGAGCGGCGACGGCGCCACGTCCGCTGGGCGGTGGTGCAGGAGATCCTGCTCGCCTGGCTGGTCACGATGCCCGCGTGCGCGGCCATGGCCGCCGCCGTGGCCGTGGTTGAGAGGATGCTCTCGTGAGGCAGCACTGGTTCCTGCCGGAGACCCCCGACGTGCAGGCGACCCTGCTCGAGCAGGCCGACGTCACGATCTCGGGCGGGCTGGCCTTCGCGGCGTGGGCCGACGGCGACGCCGCGCAGGAGGCGACCGTGCGCGCCGCCGAGCACGAGGCGGACGCGGTCCGTCGACGGCTGACCCGTCAGCTGCGCGAGGCGTTCAGCACCCCGCTGGACCAGGAGGACCTGTTCGCGCTGTCCGAGAACCTCGACGCGGTGCTGAACGCCATCAAGAACCTCGTGCGCGAGGCGGACGTCCTCGAGGTGGCGCCCGACGAGGCCGTGGCGACGATGGCCGGCCAGCTGCTGGACGGCCTGCGACACCTGCGCGCCGCGTTCGAGGTGCTGACCAGTGACGCCGACGCCGCCACCCGCGAGGCCGACGAAGCCGTGTCGTGCGAGCGGGCGATGGAGAAGAGCTACCGCACCGCGATGCGCGAGCTGCTCGCCCTCGAGGACCTGCGCTTGGTCGTGGCCCGCCGCGAGCTCTACCGCCGCCTGCTCGAGGCCGGCGAGCGGCTCGCCGCCGTCGCCGAGCGCGTCTGGTACGCCGTCGTCAAGGAGGCCTGAGCGCGTCGGGCCGGCCAGAGCCGCCGCTCAGCCCTGGACGATCAGCGGCGCACCGGTCGCCGCGCGCACGTCCTCGACGGCGACGCCCGGAGCCGTCTCCCGAAGCACCAGCCCGTCACCCGTCACGTCGATGACCGCGAGGTCGGTGACGATCCGGTCGACGACGGCCTTGCCCGTGAGCGGGAGCGAGCACTGCTCGACGATCTTGTGGGAGCCGTCCTTCGCGACGTGCTCCATCATCACGATCACCCGCTTGGCGCCATGAACGAGGTCCATCGCTCCGCCCATGCCCTTGACCATCTTGCCGGGGATCATCCAGTTGGCGATGTCGCCTCCGCTGCTGACCTGCATGGCCCCGAGCACGGCAGCGTCGATGTGCCCTCCCCGGATCATCCCGAAGGACGTGGCCGAGTCGAAGAAGCTCGCACCCGGCAGCACCGTCACGGTCTCCTTGCCGGCGTTGATGAGGTCGGGGTCGACGTCCTCCTCGCCCGGGTACGGGCCGGTGCCGAGGATCCCGTTCTCCGACTGGAGCACGACGGTGACGCCGTCGGGCAGGAAGTTGGGGACCAGCGTCGGCAGGCCGATGCCCAGGTTGACGTACTCGCCGTCGCTGAGCTCCCGCGCGACGCGGGCGGCCAGCTCCTCGCGGGTGAGCGCCATCTCAGGCCCCCTTGCGCACGGTGCGGCGTTCGATGCGCTTGTCGAGCGCCTGCTCGGCAGTGAGCGGCACGACGCGCTGCACGAAGATCCCCGGCGTGTGGATGTTCTGCGGGTCGATCTCCCCCGGCTCCACCAGCTGTTCGACCTCCGCGATGGTGACCCGCCCGGCGGCGGCCGCGAGGGGGTTGAAGTTGCGGGCCGACTTCTCGTACACGAGGTTGCCCTGCCGGTCCCCGACGGCTGCGCGCACGAGGGCGAAGTCGGTGACGATGCCGCGCTCGAGGACGTAGTCCTTGCCGTCGAAGGCCCGCGTCTCCTTGGGTGGGCTGGCCTTCGCGACCGAGCCGTCCGGGCCGTAGCGCCAGGGCATCCCGCCCTCCGCGACCTGGGTGCCCACCCCGGCAGGGGTGTAGAACGCCGGGATCCCGGCGCCGCCGGCACGCATGCGCTCGGCCAGCGTGCCCTGGGGGATCAGCTCGACCTCCAGCTCGCCGGCGAGGTACTGCCGCTCGAACTCCTTGTTCTCCCCCACATAGGAGGAGGTCATCCGCGCGATGCGCCGCTCGGCGAGCAGCACGCCGAGACCCCAGTCGTCGACGCCGCAGTTGTTCGACACGACGTCGAGACCAGAAATCCCGTGGTCCAGGAGCGCCTGGATCAGCACCGACGGGATGCCGCAGAGCCCGAATCCGCCGACGGCGAGGGAGTCGCCGTCCCTGATGTCGGCGACCGCCTCGGCCGCCGACGCGACCACCTTGTCCAGCGCCATGCCACCC
>DATJPE010000060.1 GCA_035506535.1 Actinomycetes bacterium
CCTTGTCCCCTCCCGCCGACGACGCCGCAGTGCCCACCCTGGTGGGTGAGGAGCAGTTCGCACTCGGGAGGCAGTCATGGTGGTGCGGCCTGGACTGGATCAGCTCGGACTCAACGCGGGCAAGCGCGCACGCCTGCATCGGCTGCTGTTCCGCAGCGGGCTGGAGAACGGCACGGCCTTCTTCCTGCCCTACGACCAGGGGCTCGAGCACGGGCCGAGGGACTTCTTCCCGAACCCCGCGGCCGGCGACCCCGGCTACGTCCTGCGGCTGGCGGTCGAGGGCGGCTTCAACGGGATCGTGCTGCAGATCGGGCTCGCCGAGAAGTTCTACTGGACCTACGCGGGCGAGGTGCCGCTGGTCCTGAAGCTCAACGGGAAGACCGACATCCCGTCGGACGCCTCGGCCCTCTCGCCGGTCAACGCCTCGGTCGAGGAGGCGGTGCGTCTCGGCGCCGACGCGGTCGGCTACACCCTCTACGTCGGCACCCCGGCCCAGGAGGCCGACTTCACCGCCTATCGGCAGGTCCGCCACGACGCCCAGCGACTGGGCATGCCGCTCATCGTGTGGGCATACCCGCGCGGCTCGGCGATCGAGGCCAAAGGTGGCAAGACGTCGTTCTACGCGGTCGACTACGCCGCGCGGGTCGCCAGCGAGCTCGGGGCCGACATCGTCAAGGTCAACTTCCCGCAGCCGGAGCTGCGGGCGGCGGTGAAGCCCGAGTACGACCGCGAGTTCACCAGCCAGGAAGCCATCGACGCCGTCGTCCGTTCCGCGAACCGCACCCTGGTCCTCGTCTCCGGGGGCGAGCGCGCCGGCGACGAGGCGATGCTCACCAAGGCGCGCCAGTCGATGGACGCGGGTGCGCTGGGGCTCATCTTCGGCCGCAACACGTGGCAACGGCCGCATGAGGAGTCGCTGCGGTTCGTCGCCGCCCTGCGCGAGATCCTCGCGCGTCATCCGTCGCCGCCGGACTCGACCCGTCGGCCCGAGCTCATCGGCTGAGCCGCCCAGCGCCGCGCCTCGTTATGCCGGTGCGTCCGGGGAACGTCCGAGCCGGCGCAGTGCCGTCTCGAGGACGTCACCGGGCGCCGCCGTGGTGTCGAGAACGGCGGCGCCGGGCCATGGGACCGCCTCGCGGGCCAGCGCGAGGGCGACCTCGGCTCCCGCCTCCGACAGGTCGGCGCCGGCCCCGAGCCGTCGTTGGGCGCGGACTGCCGCCAGCTCGGGGTCGAGGCGGCACTCCAGGACGGCGAGGGTGCTGGACGTCCGTTCCGCCAGATCGCTCGCGAGCTCCTGGGTGGCCGGGTCGCCGAACGTCGCGTCCAGGACGACGGTCTCGCCATGGGTCAGGGACAGTTCCGCACGCGCGAGCAGGGTGGCGTACGCGGCGTCCTTGGCAGCTTTGGTATAGCGCGCCGGCCCGGCCTCGGGCAGCTCCCGGCGGACCGCGTCGGAGCTGAGGAGCACCGCTCCGACGGCGTCCGCGAGCCCGCCGGCGAGCGTCGACTTGCCCGTCGCCGGGGCTCCGCAGACGACGACGAGCCGGACCTCGGCCTCCCGGGCGTGCGCGACCGCGAGGTCGGTGAGGGCGCGGGCCTGGGCAGCCGCCGACTCCTCACCCTGGGCGGCCCGGATGCACGTCACCTTCGCCCGCACGAAGGCGCGATAGGACACGTAGTGGTGCGCCAAGGAGGGCCGGGGCGGCGTACCGGCGTACTCGACGTAGGCGTCGAGGAAGAGTCGAGCGAGATCGGGATGCCCGAGGTGCTCGATGTCCATGGCGAGGAAGCTCACGTCGTCGAGGACGTCGACATAGCGCAGCCGGTCGTCGAAGTCGAGGCAGTCGAGCACGCGGGGATGGTCCGGGAGGCAGAAGACGTCGTCGCTGATGAGGTCGCCGTGGCCGTCGACGATGCAGCCTTCGTCCATCCGGGACCGCAGGAGCGCCTCCCGCCCGTCGAGGTAGCGACGGACCAGCTGCGACAGCGCGTCGTGCTGTGCGGCGTCGAGGATGGGGCCGACGTACCGCTCGGTCTCCCGCAGGTTCGCCGTCCAGCGGCGACGCAGGGCTTCGGCGCTGCCCTCCGCGCTCACCTCCGGACCGCGTCGCGCCTGCGCGTGGAAGGCGGCGACGAGCCGCGCCAGCGCCCGAAGGCACGACTCGACCGGGACGCCGCGCCGCAGCAGGGCCGATAGGCGTGCCTCCTCGGGCATCCGGCGCATGACGAGGACGTACTCGCGCGCTGCTCCGTCGGCATCCAGCAGCGTGTCGACCCCGAGGTAGACGTCCGGCGACAGCCGGCGGTTGAGGTCGAGCTCGCGATAGGTCATCCGGCGGCGGGCATCCAGGGTCCGGAAGTCCAGGAAGCCGAGATCGACCGGCTTCTTGACCTTGTAGGCCAGATCGCCGCACAGCAGCACCACGGCACTGTGCGTCTCCCGCACGAGTGCCGCCGCGCTCTGTGGGCCGGTGGCTGGCTCCATCGACGTGGTCCCTCCATCGACCTGGTCCCTCTATCGACGTAGTCCTAGGGGGCGACGGAAGCGGCCGCGGCGAGGTCCTGGCCGGCGGTGCTGCCCCCGTCGACCACGAACTCGGCGCCGGTGCAGTAGGACGACTCGTCGCTGGCGAGGAACAGCGCGAGGTTCGCGACCTCTTCCGGGGCGCCGATCCGCGGGATCGGCTGCTGGGCGAACATCTCGGGACGGACGGTCGCGCCGGTCCCGTCCGGGTCGGTCATCGGGGTGCGAACCCCGCCTGGGTGGATCGAGTTGACGCGGACACCGGCGTGCCCGAACTCGATGGCCGCTGTCTTGGTCAGGCCCCGCAAGCCCCACTTGCTGGCGACGTAGGCGCCAAGGGTGGAGTAGCCGATGAGCCCGCCCGTCGACGACACGTTGACGATCGACCCCCCACCGCCGGCGGCCATCGCGCCCCCAACGACCTTCATGCCGAGAAACGGCCCGACCAGGTTGACGGCGAGCACGCGCTCGAAGTCATCCTTGGAGGTCTCGGCCAGGGATCCGTAGTGCAGGATCCCGGCGTTGTTGACGAGCACGCTCAACCGGCCGTACGTGCGCTCCGCGACGGCGCGGGCGACGTTCCACTCGTGCTCGTCGGTCACGTCGAGGTGGACGTACATCGCGCTGGGACCGAGGTCCTCGGCGAGGACCTTGCCCTCGACGTCGAGGACATCGGTGATGACGACGCGAGCACCCTCGGCCACGAAGAGCCTGGCCTCCGCCGCACCCATGCCACGGGCGGCTCCCGTGATGAGAGCCACCTTCCCTTCGAGCCGGCTCATGACCAGTCCTCCTTCGTGGCCGCGTGCGCTCGCGCGTCCTCACTCATGGGTCACGTGATGGTGACCCGAAGCGGCTTCTCCTCCTG
The DNA here is from genome assembly GCA_035506535.1 of Actinomycetes bacterium. Classification (NCBI taxonomy): domain Bacteria; kingdom Bacillati; phylum Actinomycetota; class Actinomycetes; species Actinomycetes bacterium. The sequence goes on from DATJPE010000060.1 coordinate 3,393, forward strand.
CGCCTTGGGCAGCCGGACGGTCAGGACACCCTCGGCGAGGGTGGCGCTGACCTTGGTCTCGTCGACCGGGGCCGGCAGCGTCAGGTCGTACTGGAACTCTCCGGTGATCCGGGTGGAGCGGCGCATCACGCCGGACCGCTCGGTCTCCTTGCGCACACCGTTGATCGTGACCCTGCGTCCGGCCACGTCGATGGTGATGTCCTTCTTGGGGATACCGGGTACGTCTAGCTCGATGGTGAACGCGTCGTCGGTCTCCTCGAAGACGTCCGATGGAGCGAAGTCCGCTCCGTGCGGCGTCGCGTGCCACAGCGCGTCGAGGGCTTGCGTCAGCCGCGTGTTCCAGGGGAACAGGTCTGTCCACGGCTGCCACGAGGTCACCTCGGGACCCTTGGCGCGCTCAACTGCGGTGGTCATGACTCCTCCTCGTTCGAGCACAACAGGGCGATTCCATGAGACCTCGCGACGCCCGTCGGGGCCAGAGCCGAAGGTCCCCCGGGACTTCTCGTGTCTCTCCGGGGACCTTGGCCCCTGGCAGCGAGGTCGGCGACGGGGCAGGCTGGCGAAGCGAACCTACGACGGACCGGAGGTGGGTCATGGCTGGCGACCTCACGTCAGGCGTCGACGCACGGCTGAACGAGCTCGAGGAGCGGGTGGCGGTGCTCACCGAGGCGGTGCGCACGTTGGCGCGCGGCCTGGAGGGGCTGCCCGGCGGGCCGGACGGCGACCTGCACGAGGCGCGCCGCGCGGGTGCGCTCGCCCGAGAGGTGCTGCTGTCCGAGAAGACGTGACAGGCTGTCGGCTGCGCGGGCCTCGGGTCCGTCGTCGGCCGCCTGCGACCTGGATGATCTGAGGGTGCGGGCATGTGGTACTTCCGGGCGCTGGCGTTCGACCTGGACGGCACGCTGGCCAGCGTCGATCGGGTGCCCGGCGAGGTGCTGACGGAGCTGGACGCGGTCCGCGAGGAGCGGGCCCTCATCCTCGTCACCGGGCGCCGCAACGACGAGCTCGACGAAGCCTTCCCGGGGCTCGCTGCGCACTTCGACGCGGTCGTCACCGAGAACGGCTCCGTGCTGCGGACCGCTGTCGGGGACCGGCTCATCGACCGCCCTGTGGACCCCGACCTCGACAAGGCGCTCGCGGACCGAGGGGTCCAGGTGCAGCGCGGCCGGGTCCTGCTCGCCCTCGACGGGTCCGACGCGGCGACCGCGGTGGAGGTGATCGCCGGCCTGGGGCTGGACCATCAGGTAGTGCACAACCGGGGGAGCGCGATGGTTCTCCCGGCCGGCGCCACCAAGGGACGCGGGCTGCTGTACGCGCTCGACCAGCTCGGGCTCTCACCGCACAACACGATCGCCGTCGGCGACGCGGAGAACGACTTCTCGCTGTTGCAGGCGGCGGAGGTGGGCGTGGCGGTCGCCAACGCCGTGCCGTCGCTGGCCGACCGCGCCGACCTGGTCCTCGACCACCCGGACGGGGCCGGCGTCCTGGAGCTGGTCCGAGGGCCCCTGCTCGCCGGGCACAGCAGGCTGTGCCCGGACCGGCACTGGGTCACCGTCGGGCAGTTCGACGACGGCGAGCCCGCGCGCCTGCCGGGGTCGCAGTACAGCGTCCTGGTGAGCGGCGAGACGGGAGCCGGGAAGAGCTACCTCGCCGGCCTGCTGGCGGAGCAGTGGATCGAGGCGGGGTACTCGGTGGTCGTCGTCGACCCGGAGGGCGACCACACCGGGCTCGCCGAACGCCCAGGGGTGCACCTCGTCGACGCCTCGGTCCACCTGCCGAGCGCGAGCGACGTCATGGCCGTCATCCGGCCGAGCCGGGCCAGCCTGGTCCTGGACCTGTCCGGCCTCGATCCCGAGACGAAGATCCGGTACCAGGAACGGATGCCGGAGGTGATCAGTGCCGAGCGCGCACGGCACGGCTTCCCCCACTGGGTCATCTACGAGGAGGCGCACCAGCCCGACTGGAACGACACGCACCCGGCGGCGGCGACCGTGGCCGAGCCGGGGACGTGCGTCGTCACCTGGCGCCCCGAGGCGTTGCCTCCGGAGCTTCGGCGCAACATCTCGCTGACGCTGACCCTCACCGGCCGACCGCTCGGGCCGCGGGGGCGGTTGCGCGCCACCCTCCAGGAGGCCGGCTCACCGGCCCGGGCGTTCGAGCTGGACCAGAGGCGCAGCACGCACGTGCGGCACCGCCACAAGTACGCGGCCATGCCGCTGCCGCCGTCGCGTCGGTTCTACTTCCACGGCGAGGAGGGTGCCGGCGCGGCGTCGCTCGAAGAGTTCAGTCTGCGGCTGCGCCACTGCGACCTGGCGGCCCTGGAGTACCACCTGGCGCGCAGTGACTTCTCCCGCTGGGTGCTGGACACCCTCGCCGACCAGGAGCTGGGACGCGAGCTGGCGGACATCGAGCACGACGCGAGCGCCAACCGGGCGGCCGCCCTCGAGCGGGCTCGACACCGGTCGCTGGAGGCGATCCAGCGGCGCTACCTGGCAGGATGAGCAGCAGCTACTTCTTGCCGACCATCAGGACGGCGGCCGCGATGAGGGGAAGCAGCGCCAGCCCGCCGCCGACCCAGACGGCGATCGCGTACACGGTCCCGTAGAAGCGCTTGGCGAGGAATCCCGCGGTCACGAACAGCGCGACGGCGACGACGAGGCCCAGCATCGGGATCGGGCGCGCCACCCACACGGACAGGCAGGTGCCGATGGTGATCCCGTAGGTCAGGAGTCCGGTCAGAGACAGCGCGAGCATCGGCCGCCAGGGCACGCGTCCCTCGGTCGCCTCGGGTTCCATGGCCGCGACGGTACACGCGGGGTTCTTCCAGACGGTTGTGCCTCGTCGTCGGCATCGGCCAGGCTTCAGGCGTGGCGAGCGTCGAGTGGGTCTACTTCCTGGACCGCCTCGCCCCGGCGCGGACGTACTGGCTGGCCACCACGACACCGGACGGCGCACCGCATGCCGCGCCCGTGTGGGGAGCGGTGGCGGAGGGACGGCTGTGCTTCTTCAGCGAGCGCAGCACGGTCAAGGCCCGCAACATCGCCCACGATCCGCGTGTCCTCGTGCACCTCGAGAGTGGTGAGGACGTGGTGATGGCCCGCGGCCGGCTGATCGACCTCGGGGCGCCGGCGGACGTACCCGCCGTCATCGCCGCCTTCGCCGCGAAGTACGTCGACCCGGCGGATGCGGTCTACCTGCCGCCGACGGACCCCGCGTCCGACGTGGTGTGGGCCCTCGAGCCGACGTCGGCGACGGCCTGGTCGCTGGAGGAGCTGGAGACGTCGCAGGTTCGCTGGCGGGCGTGAACGCCGTCGGGGGAAGGACGTCGGGACTGTCGGGCGGTGCTGTTGGATGACGCCATGAGCGACAGGTGGACCGATCCGGAGAACGACCCGCGCACCTACGCCAACCCCCAGGGCGAGCTCGCGACCTACCGCGAGTACCTCGGCAACTACCGGCTGACCATCGGGATGAAGTGCGAGGGCCTGGACGCCGAGCAGCTCGCCCGACGCTCCGTCCCGCCGAGCACGCTGAGCCTGCTGGGCCTCGTGCGCCATCTCGCGCAGGTGGAGAACCACTGGTTCCAACGCGTCCTCCAGTCGATGGACGTGCCGCAGCTGTACAAGAGCGAGGAGCACTGGGACGCCGACTTCGACGGCGCGGTCGGGGATCCGGCGGTCGTCGAGGAGGCGTTCGCCTCGTGGCGCTCGGAGATCGCGGCGGCCGACGAGTGGTTCGGCTCGATCGACGATGCTGACCTCGGCCGCGAGGTCCCCTTCGACGACGGGTCGGTCGCGGTCCGCGACGTGGTCGTCCACCTCATCGAGGAGTACGCGCGCCACGCCGGCCACGCCGACCTGCTGCGCGAGTGCATCGACGGCCGCACCGGAGAGTGAAGTTCGACCTGACCGGCGGCGGCCAGAGGAGCGCCGCCATGCGTCCGCCCACGATGCTGAACACGATCCCGATGACTCCGAAGAACCAGGGCGAGGGCGTCAGTTCACGTTCCGGTGGCTCAGCGCGCGGATCGCGACCGTGATGGCGACAGCGCCCCATGAGTGCCTCGCCCAGACGACCCGCTGTGCCGGGACAGCGACTTCAGGTGCGTGGGCGCCCCGGTCTCGGGTGCGGTGAACCGTTCGAGGAGCTGCTCGAGGTCGCGTGCCGGGCGGTCCTGCTTGGCTTCGCGTGCGGTCCTGTCAGAGCTTCATCTAGGCCTCTTTGCAAGACGCATGACAAGGGGCTCGTCCGGGAGGTGGTGGGCGATACAGGACTTGAACCTGTGACCTCTTCCGTGTCAAGGAAGCGCGCTAGCCAGACTGCGCCAATCGCCCTTGCGTGAAGCGTCCCATGCCATGGCGGCCACGGGGCTCCGAGGTGGAGACGGGATTTGA
>DATJPE010000061.1 GCA_035506535.1 Actinomycetes bacterium
GCGATCCTGCACACCCTCGACCCCACGCCCTCGCGGCTGGTCGAGGTGAGCGTCCTGGTGGCCGCCAACCTCACCGCGACGCTCGTGCGTTTCCTGCTCTTCCGGGCCTGGGTCTTCCGGTCGGCGCCGGCGTCCTCGCGAGCGGTACCCATGCCCGCCACGAACCGACCCGACGGCGTCCCCATCCTCGCCATCGCCGACGCCGCCGACCCAGCACCGATCAAGGAGTCCTGACGTGACCACGCTGACGACGCACCCGCTGCCGGCCGGTGAGAGCGCGCCGGAGCCGACGCCGCCGCCGAGCCTCACGGGGCCGAGCCGGCTCCAGCGCCTCGTGCGTGGTCGACCCGAGGACCCCGCGTGGGTCCGGCCCGCGCTGTTCGGCCTGCTGCTGGCCACCGGCGTGCTCTACGTCTGGGACCTCGGCGCGTCGGGCTGGGCGAACTCGTTCTACTCCGCGGCCGTGCAGGCCGGGACCAAGAGCTGGAAGGCCTTCTTCTTCGGCTCCTCGGACGCCTCGAACTTCATCACGGTCGACAAGCCGCCGGCGTCCCTGTGGGTCATGGAGGTCTCGGCCCGCCTCTTCGGCCTCAACTCCTGGAGCATCCTGGTGCCGCAGGCCCTCGAGGGCGTCGCCGCCGTCGGCCTGCTCTACGCGGCGGTGCGTCGCTGGTTCTCGCCCGCCGCCGGGCTCATCGCCGGCGCGGTGATGGCGCTCACCCCGGTGGCCGTGCTGATGTTCCGGTTCAACAACCCGGACGCCCTGCTCGTCCTGCTGCTGGTGGCCGCCGCGTACGCCGTGACGCGCGCGCTCGAGCACGGCAGCACCCGCTGGCTCGTGCTCGCCTCAGTGCTCGTCGGCACGGGCTTCATCACCAAGATGCTGCAGGCGTTCCTGGTCGTGCCGGCCTTCGCGCTGGTCTTCCTGCTGGCCGCGCCGACCTCGATGTGGGCGCGCATCCGGTCCCTGCTCGCCGCGGGAGTCGCGCTGGTCGTGGCCTCGGGCTGGTGGGTGGCCGTCGTCTCGCTGTGGCCGGCCTCGAGCCGCCCGTACATCGGCGGGTCGCAGCACAACAGCGTCCTCGAGCTCATCCTCGGCTACAACGGCTTCGGCCGGCTCACCGGCAACGAGACCGGGAGCGTGGTCGGCGGGCGCGGCGGCTTCGGCGGCAACGGCGGCGGGATGTGGGGCGCCACCGGCATCACCCGGCTCTTCGGCTCCGAGATGGGCGGGCAGGTGGCATGGCTGATCCCGGCCGCGCTGATCCTGGGGGCGTACGTGCTGTGGGTCACCCGGCGTGCCCGGCGGACCAGCCGTACGCGCGCCGCCGTGCTGCTGTGGGGCGGCTGGCTGGTCGTGACCGGGCTGACCTTCAGCTACATGAAGGGCATCGTGCACCCGTACTACAACGTCGCCCTCGCCCCGGCGATCGGCGCGCTCGTCGGCATCGGCGCCGCGACGATCTGGAAGCTCCGCCAGTGGACCTCGGCCCGGCTGGTCGGCTCGGCGGCGATCCTGGCGACGGCGTGGCTGTCCTACGAGCTGCTCGCGCGGACCCCGAACTGGCACCCGGCGCTGCGCACGTTCGTGCTGGTCTTCGGCGCGCTGTCGGCCCTCGGCCTCGCCGTGGGTCCCGCGCTGCCGCGCCTGACCGGGGTCGCCGCCGGCACCGCCCTCGTCGTGGGGCTCGCCGGCCCGGCCGCGTACGCCCTGGACACCGCCACCACCCCGCACAGCGGGTCCATCCCCTCGGCCGGACCGTCCGGCCAGGGGTTCGGCTTCGGCCGCGCCGGCGGGCCCGGCGGGTTCGGTCAGCGCTTCACCCCGGGCGGGCAGGGCGGCCAGGCGGGCGGATCGCCGTCCTTCCGCTTTGGCCCGGGGGGCGGCGCGACCGGCCAGGGCGGAGTGGGCCAGGGCGGGGCCGCGCCGGGCGGTCGGACCGGAACGCGCGTCGGCGGCCCCGGTGGGCTACTCGACGCGGGGACGCCCAGCTCCGCTCTGGTCGCCTTGCTGCGGGCAGGCGCCTCGGACTACCGCTGGGCTGCCGCCGCCGTCGGGTCGAACACCGCGGCGGGGATCCAGCTGGGCAGCGGTGAGCCGGTCATGGCGATCGGCGGCTTCAACGGCAGCGACCCGGCGCCGACCCTGCAGCAGTTCGAGTCCTGGGTCGCGGCGCACAAGATCCACTACTTCATCGCCTCCGGCGGCGGGTTCGGCACCCAGCTCGGCGGGAGCAACGTGAGCAGCGAGATCACCAGCTGGGTGGAGCAGAACTTCACCGCCCAGACCGTCGGCGGGACGACCGTCTACGACCTGTCCTCTGGCGCCACCACCGGCTGACCGCTTCTGCAGAAGTCCGAAATGTCCCCCGATCCGCCCGATCGAAACCGGACATTTCGGACTTCTGCAGGCTCCAGCGGCCGTACCTGTCCGACCGTCTGCGGGTCACGGGCATACCGGAGGGGCCACGGCGACTTGAGCACGGTATGAGCGATACGACGTACGACCTGCCGGTCCACGCGGCCGGAACCTTCACCCTGGGTGGCGACCTGACCGTGCACCGGCTGGGCTTCGGCGCCATGCGGATCGTGGGCCGGGGCGTCTGGGGCGACCCGCCGGACCGCGAGGAGGCCAAGCGCGTCCTGCGCCGCGCCGTGGAACTCGGGGTCGACCTCATCGACACGGCCGACTCCTACGGCCCGTTCATCTCCGAGGACCTCATCCGCGAGGCGCTGCACCCCTATCCCGAGGGGCTGGTCATCGCGACGAAGGGCGGCTTCACTCGGCAGGGCCCGGACCGGTGGGTCGAGGTCGGCCGAGCCCCGTACCTGCGCCAGTGCGTGGAGATGAGCCTGCGTCGGCTCGGCCTGGAACGCATCGACCTCTACCAGCTGCACCGCATCGATCCGCTGACCCCCATGGAGGAGTCCCTGGGCGAGCTGCGGGCGCTGCAGGAGGAGGGCAAGATCCGCCACATCGGGCTGTCCGAGGTCGACGTACCGACGCTCGAGGCGGCCTCCGCCATCGTCGACGTCGTGAGCGTCCAGAACCGCTACAACCTCGTCGACCGCGAGTCCGAGGACGTCCTCGACTGGGCGACCGAGCGCGGGGTCGGCTTCATCCCCTGGTTCCCGCTGCGGGCCAGCCGGCTGTCGCGTACGTCGGGCCCGCTGGCCGACGCGGCCCGACGGCACGGCGCCACCCCGTCCCAGCTGGCGCTGGCCTGGCTGCTCCGCCGCTCCCCCGCGATGCTGCCCATCCCCGGGACGGGATCGGTGGCACATCTGGAGGAGAACCTTGCCGCCGCCACGATCCGCCTGAGCGAGGAGGAGTACGCCGCCCTCGGCTAGGCAGACCCACCGTCGCCGACCTCCAGCGGCTGTCTCAGCTGGAGGACATTCCCCTCGGGATCGTTGCCGTCGCAGACGAGATTGCCCTGGAAGCTCCACTCCCGGTCGACCGGGTCGATGACACCGCCGAGCGTGCTCGCGACCTCACGGGCGTGCGCGATGCTGGGGACGAAGAAGGCGACCTTGACCGGGGTGTCCTCCCGCCGTACGGCGGGAGTGGCGAGGGCGATCTCCTGCGCGAGGTGGGCCGGGATCTCGACCACGGCCAGCTCGAAGCCGGGCGACTCCAGGATGACGTAACCCGGCTCGGTCGTGGTCCTCGCCAGCCCCGCGACCATCTCGTAGAACGACGCCACCCACGGGACGTCGACGGCGTACACGACTGCGGCTCCCCGGACGCCAGGATCACCAGCGGTCATGCCCGAAGCCTGCCCCTTCGCGAGCGACCTGGCGAGGGTGGACGTCGGGTGACCGTGAGGTCCGCGGCCGGGGACGGCCGGCTAGGGACGCTCGCCCAGGGTGTAGCGGATGCCCTGCGTCAGCAGGATCACGCCCGAGGGCTCGGCCACCGTGGCGAGCAGGGCGAAGGCCGCCGCCTTCACCCCGTCCAGCTCCTCCGGCGGGATCCGGTCCCACATCGCCCGCTGCGCGTGCGAGCGCGACCAGCGGTACCAGTGCTCCCCGTCCTCGAACCTCGCCGTCACCCGGGAGCCCACCGTCCGCACCTCGCGGAACCCGGCCTCGACGAGCAGCCCCTCGACGCCGGCGTCGCTCGTGTAGGGGCCGGTCGCGCCGCGGACCCGCGGGTCGAGCATCCCGGGCGGCAGGTACGGCTGGAACAGCGCGTCCACGTCCACCCACACCTGGTCGCGGGGGCCGAAAGTGGAGATCCCGAGCCGGCCGCCCGGGACGAGCAGGTCCCGCCAGGCCCGAAGCGCGCCCACTGGGTCGTGGACGAAGAAGAGGACCAGCGAGGCACAGGCCAGGTCGTACGTCCCCGGCGGCAGGCCCGGCGACGCGGCGTCCGCGACCAGCAGGTCGACCCAGCGCAGGCCGCGCGCCTCGACGTCGGCCCGGGTCAGCCGGACCATCTCGGCGGACAGGTCGAGCGCCGTCACGTGGCCGGTGGGGCCAACCGCCTGCGCGAGGGGGTACAGCGCCGCCCCGCGCCCACAGCCGATGTCGACGGCCCGCTCCCCCGCCGCCGGCGCGAGCTCGCGCACCAGGCCCGCCGCGATCGGGGTGAACCAGTCCACGCCGACCGTGTCATAGGTCGCCGCGACCGAGTCGAACACCGCTGCGATGCGCCGGCCCTGCTCGTCGGTCATGCTCGTCACCCTGGCATCGGAACCGATGCCCCTGCCACTTCCGCCCCGAGGTCGGCGAGACTGGACCCATGCGCGACCCGGGCGACCACCGGTGAGCGGCGCGTTCACGGCCGAGGGCCTCGAGCGGCTGCGTGCCGCGGCCGGGCAACACGTCGGCGAGGACAGCGTCCCCGGACTGGTGGCCCTCGTGGCCAGCGGCGGCCAGGTGCACGTCGAGGCGCTCGGCCGGCTGTCCGTCGGCGGCAGCGAGGTCGGGCGTGACTCGCTGTTTCGCATCGCCTCGACGACGAAGCCGATCACAGCGGCCGCCACGATGACCTTCGTCGACGACGGCGCCCTGTCACTCGACGACCCCGTCGAGAGGTGGCTGCCCGAGCTCGGCCGGTCGCAGGTCCTGACGCGGATGGACGGCGAGCTCGACGACACGGTCCCGGCCGAGCGCGCCATCACCGTGCGCGACCTGCTGACGTTCACCTTCGGGTTCGGGTCGGTCTTCGAGATGTTCGTCGCCGAGCAGGCCTGGCCGGTGGTGACGGCCGAGCAGGAACTGCAGTTGGCGACCCTGGGGCCACCGGATCCCGACGTACAGCCCGACCCCGACACCTGGATCGCCCGGCTCGCCTCGCTCCCGCTCATGGCGCAGCCGGGCAGTCGCTGGATGTACAACACCGGTGCGTCCGTCCTGGGCGTGCTGCTCGCCCGGCTCGGGGGCGCACCCGTCGGGGAGGTCCTGCGCACGCGCATCTTCGAGCCCTTGGGGATGCACGACACCGCGTTCTTCACGACTGAGGCTGCCCGCCTCGCGACGGCGTACCGCTCGGCACCCTCGGGGCTGGCGGTGGTGGACCGCCCGGACGGCTCGTGGAGCCGGCCACCGCGGTTCGCGGACGCGGCGTCCGGCCTGGTGTCCACCGTCGATGACCTGCACGCCTTCGCGCGCATGCTGCTCGACGGCGGCGGGACCGTCCTCTCGGGCGCCTCGGTGCAGGCGATGTGCTCGGACCAGCTCAGCCCCGCCCAGCGGGCGAACGGGGGCCTGCTGCCGGGCTTCTTCGACACCCAGTCGTGGGGCTTCTGCCAGGCGGTGCGCGCCGACGGGTCGTTCGGCTGGGACGGCGGGCTCGGGACCTCCTGGCTCGTGGACCCCCGCCGTGACCTCGTGGTCATCGTCCTCACCCAGCGGATGTTCGACTCGGCCGAGCTGCCCGCCGTGCACCGTGACGTCCGATCGGCCGCGTACGCGGCCCTGGCCTGACGCGGGGGCAGCGATGCGCCACGGCTACGAGGACCGGGCCGACGCCGGCCGCGTCCTCGCCGCGACCGCGCAGCTGCAGGCCTACGCCGGCCGTGACGACGTCGTGGTCCTCGGGCTGCCACGGGGCGGCGTACCCGTGGCCCTGCCCATCGCGCGCGCCCTGCGCGCCCCGCTGGACGTCGTCCTGGTCCGCAAGCTCGGCCTCCCGGAGCAGCCGGAGCTCGCGATGGGCGCTGTGGCGAGCATCGGCGGGACAGTGCAGGTCGTCCGCAACGACAGCGTCGTGCAGGCGGCGTCGGAGCGGGTGTTCGAGGAGGTCCATCAGCACGAGCTGGTCGAGCTGCGCGAGCGGGAGCGGCGCTACCGGGCCGGGCGCCCACCTGTGGTCGTCACCGAGCGCGTGGTCATCCTCGTCGATGACGGCCTGGCCACCGGCGCGAGCATGCGAGCGGCGGTGGCGGCGGTACGTGCCCAGCGGCCGGCACGCATCGTGGTCGCGGTGCCGGTCGGCGCCGAGGAGGCCTGCGCGGACCTCGCACGAGAGGCCGACGAGGTGGTGTGCGCCTGGATCCCGCAGGCGTTCTGGGCCGTCGGACAGGCCTACGCCGACTTCCGCCCGACGAGCGACGAGGAGGTGGTGGCGGCCCTGCACACCGGCTGAGCTAGCACGGCGTCTGCGTCGACGGGCGTCCGGTCGGGCAACCCCCGGTGCGAGGGGTCCCGGGAGGGGCCGTCCCGGTGGCGGTGTCCCCAGAGGCTGTGTCCCCGGTGGGACTCGAACCCACACTGGACCCGGTTTAAGCGGGCTGCCTCTGCCGTTGGGCTACGGGGACGCCGCTCAGCGTAGGGCGGCGGTTGCCGGGCCAGTCGCTTCGACGGCCGCACCCCGCAAGCTGTCAGACGTTTCGGGCGCCCTGGCGCGCGAAACGTCTGACGCGTCCTCGTCTCGGGTCGTGCTCGCGTCCTCGTGGGGGGCCGAGGCCGTGTCGTCGTGGCGGGCCGGGCTCGTGCTGAGGGCGCCGGCCAGGACGAGGACGACCAGACCGACCAGACCCGAGACCGCCCCACCGACGATGAGGGTCCAGCGCGCCCCGAACACCTCGCCGATCCAGCCGATGAACGGCGCCCCGACGGGGGTGCCGCCCATGAAGATCGCCATGTACCAGGCCATGACGCGGCCACGGAAGTGCGGCGCGACGGACAGCTGCATGGTGGCGTTGGCCGCGGTCATCACGGTGAGCGCGCTCAGGCCGACCGGGACCAGGGTCACGGCGAAGGCGAGGTAGCTCGGCATGAGGCCCGACACGACGGTGATGGCACCGAAGGCGGCGGCGCCCGCGGCCACGAGGCGAAGGGTGGGGCGTTGCCGCCGGGCCGCGATGAGCGCCCCGGTCAACGACCCGACGGCCATGATGGAGCCGAGCAGGCCGTACTCCCCCGCGCCCTTGTGGAAGACCTGGGTGGCCATGAGGGCGGTGGTCATCTGGAAGTTGAAGCCGAAGGTGCCGACGGTGCCGACGACGACGAGGATCAGCACCAGGTCGCGGCGGCGCCGGATGTAGCGCAGGCCCTCTCGCAGCTGGCCCGGCGCACGGTCGGCCGGCGGCGAGGGGTGCAGCGCCGAGGTGTCCATGAGCAGCTGGGCGATGACCACCGCGACGAAGGACGCCGCGTTGACGAGGAACACCGGGCCGGTGCCCACCCACACGATGAGCAGCCCGGCCAGTCCGGGGCCGATGATGCGCGCGGCGTTGAACGACGCGCTGTTCAGTCCGACGGCGTTGGCCAGCTCGTCACGACCGACCATCTCCCCGACGAAGGCCTGCCGGGTCGGGGTGTCGAACGCCGCTCCGACCCCGAGGAGCAGCGCGATGACGTACACGGCCTCGACGGTGACCACGCCGGTGATGTCGAGCAGGCCCAGCGCCAGCGCGGTGAGCCCGAGGAAGACCTGGGTCGCGATGAGCATCCGCCGCTTGTTGGCGCGGTCGACGATGACCCCGGCGACAGGGGTCACGAGCAGGACCGGCAGGAACTGCAGTCCGGTGGTGATGCCGAGGGCGGCCGCGCTGCCGTGGGTGAGCTGGAGGACCAGCCAGTCCTGGGCCACCCGCTGCATCCAGGTCCCGGTGTTGGAGATCAGCGCGCCGGTCAGGTAGAGCCGGTAGTTGCGGATCGCGAGCGCGGAGAAGGTCGGGCTCACGCGTCGGCCAGCCGTTCGAGGATCTCGGCGGCGGCACGGAGCTTCTCGCGCTCGGCCGGAGTGAGCTCGGACAGGCGCTGGGACATCCAGGCGTCGCGGCGCCGCCGGTCGGCGCGCACCATCGCCTCGGCCTCCGGGGTGGCCGTGAGCAGCACCTGGCGGCGGTCCTGCGGGTGCGGCATGCGCGAGACCAGGCCGCGCGCCTCGAGGGAGGCGACGGTACGTGTCATCGACGGCGGCTGCACCTTCTCCACCTCGGCGAGCTCCCCGGGCGTCAGGGACCCGAAACGCACCAGCGAGCCGAGGGCCGCCATCTGGCTGAGGGACAGCGAGGTGTCGGCGCGCTCCGCGCGCAGCCGGCGCGCCAGCCGCATGACGGCCATGCGCAGGGTGCTGGAGAGCTCCGCGGTCATGGTCGGCGTCGGCATGATGGTTAGCCTAACTCATTACTGTGGCTAACGACCAGGCGGCGACCCTCTGGCGGCCGTACGGCGGCGCCGAGGTGAACGTCCGGGGGCGCGGTGTCCCCATGGCTCCTGTTGACGTTGGGGACATCCCCCGGTCGCCGTGTTAGGCGTTGGACGGTCCATCGACCGTCCAACGCCTAACACGTCGTGTCGTGGTCGGACGGCGCGGGCCGGCGGGCCGGCAGCACGCCCGCCGCGCGCTGGAACTGCTCGAAGGGCTCGTGCATCCCCCACAGAGAGACGATCTCGCGCCGGAAGAACAGCGCCTGGGTCCAGTCGAGGACGACGTTGAGCTTGCGGGTCAGCGTCGGGACCCGGCTGACGTGGTACGTGCGATGCATGAACCACGCCGGGAAGCCCTTCAGCTGCACGCCATAGACCTGGGCGACGCCCTTGTACAGGCCGAGGGAGGCGACGGAGCCGACGTACTCGTGTCGGTACTCGCCCAAGGGCTTGCCGCGCACGGCAGCTACGAGGTTGTCCCCGAGGACCTTGGCCTGCCGCACCGCGTGCTGCGCCGATGGGGTGTACCACTCGCCGGGCTTGCCGAGGTCCGGGATCGCCGAGCAGTCACCGGCCACCCACGCGTCGTCGTGGCCCTCGACCTGCAGGGTGGAGCGCCCGACGAGGCGGCCGTGGTCGTCCAGGCGGAAGCCGGTGTCGCCAACGAAGGGGTTGGGCTTGACGCCCGCCGTCCACACCAGCGTCTCCGACTCCATCGTGGTGCCGTCGGAGAGCACGACGTGGCCGTCGACGCACGACTCCAGCTTGGTCTGGAGGTGGACCTGGATGCCGCGCTCGCGCAGCTGCTCCACCGTCCAGCGACCCATGTCCTCGCCCACCTCCGGCAGGATCCGCCCGCTCGCCTCGACGAGGTGCCAGCTGAGGTCCTGCGGGCTGATCCGCGAGTAGTAGCGCGTCGCGTATCGGCTCATGTCCTCCAGCTCGCCCAGTACCTCGATGCCCGAGTAGCCGCCCCCGACCACCACGAAGGTGAGCGCCCTGCGCCGCAGGGCCTCGTCGCGGGTGGACTGCGCGATGTCCATGCACTCGATGACCTGGTTGCGCAGCTGGATGGCCTCCTCGATGGTCTTGAAGCCGGTGCCCTGCTCGGCGAGCCCGGGGATCGGCAGGGTGCGCGAGATGGAGCCCACGGCGACGACGACGTGGTCGTACGTCAGCTCGTAGGCCGGCCCCTCCAGCGGCTGGACGTGCGCGACGCCCCGCTCGTGCTCGAGCGACGTCACGTGCCCGCTGATCACCTCGGCGCCCTTGAGCACCCGGCGCAGCGGTACGGCGACGTGCCTGGCCTCGATCGAGCCGGCGGCGGCCTCGGGCAGGAACGGTTGGTAGGTCATGTACGAGTGCGGGTCGACGACGGTGACGACGGCCTCACCGGAGCGGAACCGGCGCAGCGCGCGCAACGCGGTGTAGAGGCCCACGTAGCCGCCGCCGACGATGAGGATCCGCGGCGGCAGGCCGGGCCGCCTCGCGCTCGACGTCATGAGTCCACCGTAGGGGTGGGCCTGCTGCCGGCAAGTCCGGCGCCTCGGCGAGCTGGGCCGGCGTCGGCGCGGCGACGTACGCCGTTGACCGCGAGCACCCACCAGGACGAGGGTGGCGCTGCTTGCGCGACGACCCGGGCCGGCCGGTGCCGAGCGCGGCTGAGGAGGCGAGCGCATGCCGAAGTTCCTGTTCACGGCGTCCTACACCAAGGAGGGCATCTCCGGGGTCCTGCGCGAGGGCGGCAGCAGCCGCGCCAAGGCGATCCAGGCGCTGGCCGACAGCGTCAACGGCACGATCGAGACGATGTACTGGGCGCTCGGCGAGGACGACTTCTTCCTCATCGCCGACATCCCCGACACGGTCTCGGCCGCCTCGCTCGCCGCCCGGGTGGCGGCGTCCGGGTCGGTGAGCATCAAGACCACGCCGCTGCTGAGCGCCGACGACGTGGACGCGATGGCGGCCAAGGCCCAGGGGGTCGACTACCGACCGCCCGGGGCCTGAGCCAGGTCGGCGGCCCGGGCCAGGACGGCGTCGAGCATCGGTGCGGTCAGCCGCCCGGTGAACGTGTTCTGCTGGCTCGGGTGATAGGAGCCGACCATCGTGACCGGCGCGCCGGCGAGGTCGATGACGGCCTCGCCGGCGTGCGCGAAGCGGGCGCGCGGTGCGCGCGGCACCGGTGGGGCGTGCGGCGAGGTGCCGCCCGACGACCCGGCGGGCGACGAGGCCGTGGCGAGCCGGGCCGAGCAGCGCAGGACGGCATCCCAGGCGTAGGCCCCGAGTGCCACGACGACCCGCACCCAGGGCGCCACGAGCTGGACCTCGCGGTCCAGCCAGGGGGCGCAGGCGTCGCGCTCGGCCGGCAGCGGCTTGTTGGCCGGCGGCGCGCAGCGCACCGCGGCGACCAGGCGGGCACCGAGCAGCCGCTGACCGTCCCCCGCTGCGGTCGAGGTCGGCGACGCCGCGAGGCCCGCGCGGTGCAGCGCGGCGAAGAGCCAGTCGCCGCTCCGGTCTCCGGTGAACACCCGGCCGGTCCGGTTCCCCCCGTGTGCGGCTGGCGCCAGCCCGACGATGAGCACCCGGGGCTCCGCGTCGCCCCAGCCCGGGACCGGACGGCCCCAGTACGCCTCCCCGGCGAAGGCCGCCCGCCGCTCCACCGCGACATGCTCGCGCCAGTGGACCAGCCGCGGGCAGCCGCGACAGACGCTCTGCCGGGCGGTGAGGGTCCGCAGGTCGGGGGCGCTGCGGGCCAGCCGGGCCACCTCCCCGGGGGAGGCGGCGACCGGGGTGGTCGCCTCCGCCGGGTCGTCAGGCCAGCCCGTGCCGGGACGGACGTACGGCTCGCGGCTCGTCCCCGGACGGACGTACGGCTGGCGGCCGATGCCCGACTCGACGCCCGGCTGCCCGCCCGTCGCGGAGCCGACGGCTTGCTCCCCGGCCGCGCCGGGCCTGTCGGACGCCTCCCCGCCCGGGTGGGCCGACCGCGGACGGCCGATCGGCCCGGCTCCGGGGACCTCTGGGGAGCCGGGCGCCGAACCGGCGCCCCGACGGCTGGCCGCCACAGTCCCGAGCCTGCCAGGCGCGCGGGTGGCCTGCGAGGCTGGGTGCCGTGATGGTGCCCGCCTACTCCGGGCCCCCGGCGCTGACCTGGGGGCGCGCCTTCTCGACCTGGCACCTCGACGTGGTCGCCCTGATCCTGGCGGTGCTGCTCGCGGCGGCGTACGTCGCCGGCGTGCGGGCCGTGCGGGCCGGGGGCCACGGGCGCTGGCCGACCGGCCGGTCGGTGCTGTTCGGCTTCGGTGTCGCCCTGCTGGTGCTGACGTGCTGCTCGAGCCTTGGGGCGTACGCCTCGGTCCTCGCCTGGGTCTACGCCGCGCAGATGGCGCTGCTGCTCTCGGCGGTGCCGGTGCTGCTCGCCCTCGGACAGCCCGTGGAACTGGCGGCCGAGGTCTCGCCGAGGCGGACGGCGGCCGTGCTGCGCTTCCCCCTGGTCCGCCTGCTGACCTTCCCCCCGGTGGCGATGGCGCTCGTGGTCGGCGTGCCCTTCCTCGTCTGGTTCACCGGCTGGTACGCCGCGTCGCTGGAGAACGCGTGGGTCCGCGGCCTGACGCACGTCGTGCTCGTCGTCGTGGGCTTCGCGTTCTTCTGGTCGTTGCTGGAGGTGGAGGACAGCCGCCGGCGGCTGCCGTGGGCGGCCGCGGCGGCCATCGTCTTCGTCGAGACCGTCCTGGACGCGGTGCCCGGCATCGTGGTGTGGCTGCGCAGCAGCGTGCTGGCGCCGGGGTACTGGGGGACGCTGGCCCGCCCGTGGGGACGTACCCCGCTCGCGGACCAGCGCCTGGGCGGGCTGGTGTTCTGGGGGATCGGTGAGGTGGTGGGCCTGCCGATCCTGCTGGCGACCGTCGTCGGGTGGATGCGCGCCGACGCCGCCGAGGCCAGGCGGATCGACGCCGAGCTCGACGCCCAGGGCCTCTGACGTTCGACGCCCAGGGCCTCTGACGCTCGACGCCCAGGGCCTCTGACCGGAGGCCGATGACCTGTGCCGGTGGCCAACCAACCCCCCCCCCAACTATTCGAATGAACGCGGCGTTCCTGCGGACCTATTGGAGGAATGTCGCGTTCATTCGGAAAGTCGTGCGGTGCATCGGACACGTGCGGTGCGTCGGACAGTGAGGTGGGCGGAGCCCTGGGTGGGGTCAGGCGGAGAGGCGGCGCTTGAACAGGCCGATGGTGCGCTCCCACGCGAGGGCGGAGGCGGCGGCGTCGTGGACCTCGGGGCGGTCGCTGTTGAAGAAGGCGTGCCGGGTCCCGGGGTAGTCGAAGACCTCGACGTCACCGCCCGCCTCGGTGATGGCCGTCCACGCCGTCTGGATGCCCGGGGCGCTCGACGTGCCGTCCTCCTCCGAGCAGTGGATCATCACCGACTTGCCCTGGTAGTTGTCCCAGGTCGGGCTCATCCGCTCCCACGGCACCGCCGGGTAGAAGCCGGAGACGGCCACGATGTTGTCGGCGAGAGTGCCGGACCAGAGCGCGAGCGAGCCGCCCATGCAGAAGCCGATGGCGCCGATGCCGGAGCCGGACACCTCCTCGCGCCCGGACAGGTAGCGCGCCGCGCCGGAGATGTCCTTCGCCGCGGTGTCCATGGCCAGGCCCATGAGCAGGCGGGCCGCGTCGTCCGGCTCGTCCGTCTGCACGCCGTGGTAGAGGTCCGGGGCCATCGCGACGAAACCCTCGTCAGCGAAGCGGTCCGCGACGTCACGGATGTGCCCGACCAGCCCCCACCACTCCTGGATGACGATGACGCCCGGCCCCGACCCGGATGCCGGGACGGCGAGGTAGCCCTCGCAGGTAGCGCCGTTGCTCGCGAAGCTGACGTTGTCTCCCATGTCGCAGACCCTAGCCCCGCCCGGACCGCACGGCGCGCGGTGCCGGCACCCACGAGCTCGGGGCTCAGGCGATCGACCAGGCGATCCCGTCGAGGATGTCGTGCTCGCTGACGACGAGCTCCTCGGCGCCCACCTCCCGCAGCACGGCGTCCACGACGATCGCGCCTCCGCCGATGACGTCGACGCGTCCCGGGTGCATGACCGGCAGTGCCGCACGCTCGGCGTGGGTCATCGTGAGCAGCAGTCCGGTCAGGTCGTGCACGACGGTCGCCGGCAGCACGCTGCGGTGGATCAGCTCGGGCTGGTACGCCGGGAGCCCGAGGTGGATCCCCGCCAAGGTGGTCACCGTCCCCGCGACCCCCACCACTGTGCGCGCCACCTCGAAGGGCACGCTGAGCGCGGCCCCGCGCACCGCCGCGTCGGCGTCCGCACGGGCGGCCGCCACCTGCTCGAAGGTCGGCGGGTCGTCGTGGAGGTGCCGCTCGGTGAGACGTACGCAGCCGACGTCCACCGAGACGGAGGCGAGCACCGAGCGCTCCCCGAGCACGAACTCCGTCGAGCCGCCGCCGACGTCGACGACGAGGAACGGCCCGGGCGTCCTCCCGAGCAGCTCGCGGGTCGCTCCCGAGAAGGACAGGGCGGCCTCCTCCGCGCCGCTCACGACCTCGGGCTCGACACCGATCCGGTCGACCACGCCGGCCACGAACTCCTCGCGGTTGCGCGCGTCCCGCGAGGCCGACGTCGCGACGAAGCGGACCCGCTCGGCACCGAGTTCGGCGATGCGCCCGGCATAGGTCTCGCACGCGGCGAACGTACGGGCGAGCGCGTCCGGCGCCAGCCGGCCGGTCCGGTCCACGCCCTGGCCCAGCCGCACGATGTCCATCCGGCGGTCGAGGTCACGAAACTCCCCGCGCTCGGCGTCGACGTCGGCGACCAACAGCCGGATCGAGTTCGTGCCGCAGTCGATCGCCGCGACCCTGGTCACGCCGGTACCGCCACGCACGGCCCACCGGCGCCCCAGGGCGCCAGCGCGGCCAGCGCCTCGTCACCCAGCGGGTTCACCCCCGGCCCCGCGGCCAGGGAGTGCGCCACGAGGACGTGCAGGCACTTGACCCGGGCCGGCATGCCGCCCGCGCTCACCCCCTCGATCTCGGGCACGACGCCGTGCACCGCGCGCCGCTCGAGATAGGCCTCGTGGGCGCGCCGGTACGCCGCCGCGAGCTCGTCGTCGGCCGCAAGCCGACCCTGCATCACGCGCATGACGCCGCTGGCCTCTAGCGTCGAGACCGCCGAGGTCGCCCGCGGGCAGGTCAGGTAGTACAGCGTCGGGAACGGCGTGCCGTCCGCCAGGCGGGGAGCGGTCTCGACGACGTCCGGCAGCTCGCACGCGCACCGGTGAGCCACGGCGAGCATCCCGCGCGGCTCACGTCCGAGCTGCGCGCGTACGGCCGCGACGTCGGCTGCCGCCGGCCCGGAGCCAGCGGTCACGAGTGCGTCGCGCCCGGGCCGGTCTTCGACGCCTCGTCGACCGACTGCCAGAGAGCGGAGTACCACGGCACTGTCGCGACCCGGGTCAGCGCCTTGGGCTCGTCGGCGGCATGGGCGGCGGGCTGGAGCAGCACGTACGCCTTCTCGCCGGGCAGCACGAAGTGCAGCCGCTGACGCGCCTGCGCCTCGACGTACTGCGGGTCGTTCCACGCCTGCTCCTGCTGCTGCAGCAGGCTCACCCGCTGCTGGGTCTCGCGCGCCTGGGAGCGCAGCGAGGCGATCTGCCGCCGTTGCTCGACGTACTGCCGCGCCGGCCACGCCAGGGTCAGCCCCAGCGCGGTCAGCACGACGAAGAGCACCGCCGCGCGGCCGGTGAGCCGGGTCGCCGACCGCCGAGACGGCGGACGGGGCCGCGCCGTCGTCGGGGACGGCGCCGCCTTGCCCGGGGACGTCGCGGCCGGTGGTGCGCCAGCCGCTTTCGCCGTCCGCGTCGCAGCCGCCGATCGCGCGGGCGCGCTCGATCGCGGCTCCGCCCTGCGGCGTCCCGCCCGGGGGTCGGAGGGACGGCGTGGTGCGCTCACCCGAGCAAGGATGCCTGGGTCAGCCCTGGAAGCGGGGGAAGGCGAAGCGCCCGGCGTATCGCGCCGCGTCGTCCAGCTGCTCCTCGATCCGCAGCAGCTGGTTGTACTTGGCGACCCGCTCCGAACGCGCCGGCGCGCCGGTCTTCATCTGGCCGCAGTCGATCGCGACGGCGAGGTCGGCGATCGTCGTGTCCTCGGTCTCACCCGAGCGGTGACTGATCATGCAGCGGTAGCCGTTGCGGTGGGCGAGTGCGACCGCGTCGAGGGTCTCGGTGAGGGTCCCGATCTGGTTGACCTTGACGAGCAGCGCGTTGGCGGTGCCCTCGGTGATGCCGCGCTGCAGGCGTTCCGGGTTGGTGACGAACAGGTCGTCGCCCACCAGCTGCACCCGGTGGCCCAGCGCCCGGGTCAGGGCGTTCCATCCGGTCCAGTCGTCCTCGGACAGCCCGTCCTCGATGGAGACGAGCGGGAAGTCGTCGACCAGCCCGCTGTAGTACTCGATCATCTCCTCGGCGGTCTTCTTGCCGCCCTCGAAGGCGTAGGTGCCGTCGGAGTAGAACTCGGTGGCGGCCGCGTCCAGCGCGACGGCGACGTCGCTGCCGAAGACGTAGCCGGCCTTGCCCACCGCCTGCGCGATGAGGTCGAGCGCGGCCCGGTTGCTGGGCAGGCTCGGTGCGAAGCCACCCTCGTCGCCGAGCCCCGTCCCGTAGCCGGCGGACTTCAGCACCGACTTCAGCGCGTGATAGACCTCGGCGCCCCAGCGCAACGCCTCGGCGAAGGTCTCCGCGCCGATCGGCGCGATCATGAACTCCTGGATGTCGACGTCGGTGTCGGCGTGCGCCCCGCCGTTGAGGATGTTGAGCATCGGCACCGGCAACAGGTGCGCGTTCGGGCCGCCGACGTAGCGGAACAGCGGAAGCTCCGCGGACGCGGCCGCCGCCTTCGCGACCGCCAGGGACACCCCCAGGATCGCGTTGGCGCCCAGCCGGGACTTGTCCGGGGTGCCGTCGAGGTCGGTGAGCGCCTGGTCGAGCAGGCGCTGCTCGCTCGCCTCGATACCGACCACCTCGGGCTCGATCTCGTCGACGACAGCCCGGACGGCCCTGGTCACGCCCTTGCCGCCGTAGCGAGCACTGTCGCCATCACGCAGCTCGACGGCCTCGAAGGCCCCGGTCGACGCGCCGCTCGGGACCGCCGCACGCGCCGTCGTCCCGTCGTCGAGGGCGACCTCGACCTCGACCGTGGGGTTGCCGCGGGAGTCGAGGATCTCGCGGGCGCCGATGGCTTCGATCGTGGCCATGACGGTGCTCCTTGCGGTCGGGTACGGCAGGCGTACGTCGGCTCGGACGTCCCGAGCCTATCGACCTGACGAAGCACCCCCGACTCGGGAGCGAGCCGTCCTCAGCCGGGGTCGCGACTCACCGATGACCCGGCTACCCGACATCGGGGCCAGCCCCACGTGACGCGACGTCGGTGAACGTCCGCACGAGCAGGCGGGCTCGCACAGCAGTGGGGGCGGGGTCATGGACCCCGCCCCCACTGCGTCACCGCTGCGCGGCGGCTTCGGTCAACGGGTCGTCACGTCGCCTTCGTCGTCGCGAAGACGTACGTCGGCCCGTTGCCGGAGGTGTCGTAGATCCCACCGAAGGCATTCACGTCGTACTTGTGCCCCACCGTCAGCGGGCTCGACGGCGCGAAGCTCGCCGTCTTCACGTCCGCGCCGTTGGCGTTGCACCCCACGACCGTGCCGCCGGTGTTCTTGCACGTCCAGGTACCGCCGACGTTCGAGAACGTCGACTCGTCGGTCACCGTGAACGGATTCGTGCTGCCGGACCAGAGCGTCGCCTCGCTGAACGTCACGACGATCGGGCCGGTGTGGCTGACCGTCGCGGGCACGCTGGCCGACGGCGCCTGGATGTCCAGCGCCGTCACCTTGAGGTTGATCGCGTAGCCCTTGGCCTTCAGCTGCGCCGAGGTGTACTTCGTCTGGTTCCCGGCGACGTCGATGAGCGTCACGCTCCCCGTCCAGGTGCCCGACTCGCTGCACCGCGGGATGTTGACGATCGCCTTCCAGGTGCCGGAGAACGCGGTCCCCGCGGACCGGGAGAGGAACCCGCTCGACTGGAACCCAGAGGGGCTGGTGAAGGTGACCTGGCCGTAGGCCACCCCGGACAGGGTGTCGCTCGCCTTGAGCGTGACGGCCACGTTCTTGCCCTTGGGCGTGGCGTGCGAGTCGACCGACTTCGGCGCGAACGTGAAGCTCTTCAGCTTCGGGCTCGTGGCGTCGGTCTTGCTGGTGACCTTGAACGAGCCGTTCTTCGGCCCTGAGGTGTTGAAGGCCATGTCAGTGGCCTGGACGGTCACATTCCACTTGTGCGACCCGCTCCCGACCCACTTCTGGATCGGCATGGTCCCGGTCCAGGTGCCGTTCTTGGCGGTGCCCTTCGTCCGCTTCAGCGCCCCGCCGGTCGAGTAGGTGTGCTTGCCAACCGTCACCGTGGCGAAGGCGCCGGCCCCGCTGACCCCCGAGAGGTTGTCCGTGATCTTCGCGGTGACCTTCACGGTCTTCGGCTTCGACGTCGTGGACACACTGGACGGGCTGACGCTCACCGACTTGACGACCGGCGGGACCACGTCAGGCGTGGAGGTCACGGAGAACGTCTTCGGCCAGGCGTTGTTCCACGGCTTGCTCCCGCCGGTCGGGGCGTAGAACGCGAAGCCACCACCCTTGTCGGCGAGGTAGACCTGGGTGATGTTCCACGTCCCGTTGTTCGTCCAGACCGGGATGGTGGCCTTGCCGGTCCAGGTCCCGTTCGTCGCCTTGGTCCCCTTCTTCAGGGTGAGCGACGCGAACGTGCTGCGCTGGACGCCCTTGATCTTGGGCGACGTCGCGGTGACGAACACCGTCACGATGGGC
>DATJPE010000062.1 GCA_035506535.1 Actinomycetes bacterium
GAAGTGCTCGGCCAGGGCGAAGGTGAGCCGGCCGGTCCCCGACCCCCAGTCCACGGCGACCCCGCGCCCCACGCCGGCGGGCAGCGCGGCGAGGACGTCGCGGATCTCCGCGGAGCCGGTCGCGTAGAAGGCGTCGAGATCGTTCTCCCAGCCCCGGTTGCGGCGCCGCTGGTCGGTGAGCACGGCCCAGTCGGGGTCGCTCTCGCCGAGCGACTCCCACACCTCGTGCTGCACGGACTCCGACGACATCCGGGGCATGCGGCCTTCATCGTCATCCGGGCCGCGCTGCCTTAGTCCGAACGGGTGAGGTTCGCGCTCAGCGCAGCGCCCTGCGCACCTCGCGGACGGCGAGGCCCACCCGCATCACGCCGACCGCGACCCGCCCGCGCAGGGCGCCGAGCCGGCGCAGGTAGAGCCGCTCGAGAGCCCCGACCCAGGCGTCGCCGCCGCCGGAGACGCCCTGCTCGTGCTCCACCGACACCTCGGGGACCAGCCGGAACCGGGCGCCGCGCCGGGTCGCACGGGTGCCCCACGCCACGTCCTCGGCGTACACCAGCTCGTCCTCGGGGATCGGACCGAAGCGCTCGAAGGCGTCCGGCGCGAGGAGCAGGCACGCCATGCACAGCCAGTCCGCGGCCGCCCCGCGCGCGATCTGCCGGCGGGTCAAGAAGATGCCCCGGGCGCGCGGCACGACGTGGGAGAGGAACAGGAAGTACGTCGTCACCGACCGAAGCGTCAGCGGTCCACCTCCGGCGCCGACCTGGACGCCCCCGCCGGTGTCGCGCAGCAGCGGCGCCACCGCGTCCGCCCCCGCGTCCGCCCCCGCCAGCTCGCGAAGCAGCCGTCGCAGGCCGCGACGGTCCAGGTCGGCGTCCGGGTTCAGCAGCAGGATCGGGCCGCTCGACGTCGAGCGCCGGACCGCCTCGTTCACCGCAGCGGCGAAGCCCACGTTGCCGGGGAGGAGCACCGGCGTGACGCCGTACGCCGATTTCCAACCCGCCACGCGCTCAGGGTCGGAGGCGTTGTCAACGATAAGAACCTCGTCGAGGGACTCGAAGACCCCGGATGCGAGCCGTTGCTCGATGTGGTCGGCGCAGTGGTAGTTCACCAGCACCGCGCGGATCGCGGGCCGGGGCGGGGTCACCAGACAGATCATGCCAGCGGGACACGGGTCGTCCCGGGGAGAGGAGGGTGGTCGCACCGTGCCGGTGCTTATCGACGCCCACCACCTCGGGCACGGTCAGACCGGGAACGAGACGTGGGCCAGGGGCGTGACCACCGAGCTGGCCGAGCGGCCGAGCCAGGCGCACGTCGCGGTCACGGCGGCGGGCCGGTGCTGGCTCGACCCGTCGTGGACCGCCGATCGGGTGCACGAGGTGTCGCCGTCAAGCAGCCGCCGGCTGGCCTACGACCTGCCGAGGCTGACCCGCCGGCTGCGCCCCGAGGCGCTGCTGGTGCAGTACACGCTCCCGCCGTTCGCCTCCCGCCGCGTACCCGGCGTCGTCGTGATCCACGACGTCTCCTTCGAGCATCCCGAGGCCGCGCAGTGGATCCCGCCCCGGACCCTGGCGCGCTACCGGGCCACCATCCGCAGCAGCGCCCGCCGGGCACGCGTGGTCCTCGTGCCCACCGAGTGGACCCGTGCCGACGTCATGGACACGTACGGCCTCGCGGCCGACCGCGTCATGGTCGCGGGCAACGCCGTCGACGCCGACCTCGCCCGGGCCCTCGCCGAGACGCCGGAGGGCCGCCCGGGCACGGGCAGCGTGCTCGCGGTCGGGACGGTCCTCCCGCGCAAGAACCTCGCCGTCCTCGCCCGGGCCGTCGCCGCGCTGCGCGCCACCCACCCGCAGGCGCGGCTGCGGGTCGTGGGTCCCGTGCCCGCGGCCGGCCACGAGGTCGTACGGGAGCTGCGCCGGGCGCTCGGCGACGCGCTCGACCTGGTCGGGCCGGTTCCCGTCGAGCAGCTGGCCCGGGAGTACCGCAGCGCCGACGTCCTCGCCTTCCCCTCCCGCCACGAGGGCTTCGGGATCCCGCTCATCGAGGCGATGGCCGCGGGCCTGCCGGTGGTCAGCAGCACGTCGACCTGCCTGCCCGAGGTCGGCGGCGACGCCGCCGTGTTCGCCGACCCCGACGACGTCGAGGCGTGGACCGGCTCGCTGGCGGCGGTCCTCGACGACGCCGCGCTTCGGGGCCGCCTGGTCCCCGCCGGGCTGCGCCGGGCCGAGTCGTTCAGCTGGACCAAGACCGCCGACGTGGTCGAGGCCGCGCTCGCGCTGGCCGCCTCATGAGCGCCCGCCGCGCGCTGGCGCTGCGGCGGCGCTCCGACCTCGTCCTGTTCCTGCTCGACGTGCTCACCCTCGTCACCGTGCTGGCGGGGGTTGCCCACGTCCTGCACCGGCACATGACCATCGCGCTCGCCTGGCAGGCGGCACTGGTGGTCGCCACCGTCGTCGCGGCCCGGCTGACCGGCCTCTACCGTCGGGCCGTGCTCCGGCCAGGGGCCCGCCTCGCCGGTGCCGCCTTCACCTGCGGCGTCGTGGCCTCCGCGGTCGGGTCGGCGGCCCTCCTCGCCTCCCCGCGCGGACCCGGCGTCGCCTGGGTCGCGCTGGTGTTCGCGGGGACCTCCGCCGGGCTGGTCGCCGGTCGGGCCGCCATCGCGCGCTGCCGACGGGCGCTCGTCCCGCTGGGGGTGGCGCTGGAGACCTATGCCGTCCTCGGTGACGCGCCCGCGATGCGCCGGCTGGTCGCCGACCTGACCAGGGCGTCGGGGGCACCCTTCACGATCGTCGGCAGCGTGCCCGAGGGTCTCACCCCCTCGCAGACGGCTGCCAGGGTGGCCGAGCTGCGCGTCGACGGGCTGCTGGTCCCGCCGCACCTGGACGCCGCCACGGTCGGCGGGCTGGCCCGCGCCCTCGCCGGCCACGACGTCGAGGTCCTCGTCGCGCCCCGGGCGATGGACCTCGACGCCCAGGTCACGTCGGTGACCCACCTGCAGGGCATCCCACTCCTCCGCCTCGGTGGCGCCGTTCCCCGCCGGCGAGCCGAGCGCACGCCGGCTCGCGACCGGCGGCGTGCGGGGGTGGCCGTCCTCGGCACGCGGGGGATCCCCGCCAACTACGGCGGGTTCGAGACCTTCGCCCAGGAGCTGTCGCTCTGCCTGGTCGCCGACGGCATCCCCGTGACCGTCTACGGCCGAAGCCACTTCGCGACTGCCCGCGATCAGTGGCGGGGGATCCGTCTGGTGACCCTGCCCACGGTGCGCAGTAAGTACCTCGACACCGTCGTGCACACCGTCCTCTCGGCGGCGCACCTCGTCCTCACCGGCGGCCCGCGCGACGTCCTGCTGTGCAACGCCGCGAACGCACCCGTCGTGCCCTTCCTGCGTCTGTGCGGGCGCCGAGTCGTGCTCAACGTCGACGGCCTGGAGTGGCGTCGCGGGAAGTGGGGCGTCCTCGGGAGGTCGTGGTACCGGATGGGGGAGTGGCTGTCGGTGCGCTTCGCCTCGGTGCTGGTGACCGACGCCGAGGAGGTGCGCACGTACTACCGGGTCCGGCACGACACCGACTCGGTGATGGTGCCCTACGGCGCCCCTCAGCTGGCGCGCGGATCCGTCCCCGTTCCCCCGGAGCTCGCTGTCGCCCCCGACGGCTACGCGCTGTACGTCTCCCGCTGGGAGCGTGAGAACAACCCACACCTGGTGGCGCGGGCGCACGCCCGGTCCGCCGCCACGGTGGGGCTGGTGATGCTCGGCCATGCCGCCTACGACGACGCCCTGCAGGCAGAGGTGCACTCGTGGGCGCGTCACGATGCCGTCCTGCCGGGCGCCATCTACGGCGAGGGCTACCGAGGTCTGCTCGCCAACGCCCGCTGCTACGTGCACGCCACCGAGGTGGGCGGCACGCACCCCGCGCTCGTCGAGGCCATGGGCGCCGGCAACCTCTGCCTGGTCCTGGACACCCCGGAGAACCGCGAGGTCGCCGGGGACGTCGCCTGGTACTGGGCCGACGAGGACGAGCTGGTCGAGATGCTCGGTCGCGCGTTCGCCCTTCCGGAGGCCGAGCTGACGGGTCTGCGCTGCCGGGCGCGTGACTGGGCGGCCGAGCGCTACTCCTGGGTGTCGGTGGCGGCCGACTACGAACGGCTGTTGTTCGGGCCGGCCGCAGCGCGCGAGTCAAGGCTGACGCCGAGTACGCCGACAACGCTCAGGTGACGCTCACCGCCGCACCCGCGCCGGTCGAGGTCGAGGCCCCGTCGCGGACTCCCGCCGTGGCGCGGACGCTGCCGTTCCTGGCCTTCGCCGCGGCACTGCTGTGGTGGGGCTCCGGTCTCGTCCACGGAGGCGGAGGGCGCGACGCCGGGGTCCTCGCCGTCGGCCTCGTGCTGCTGGGCGTCGCGCTGGCTGTCGTACGCCCGTGGCGCGTCCTGCCCACCTGGGCCCTGGCGCTGGCCGCGTGGGTGTCCGCGGCCGCGCTCGTCGTGGTCCCGGTCGCCGGCGTCGGGCGCGCGGGCGCCGTCGCCGCCGGCACGTACGTCCTGTCGGCGGGCCTCGCGGTGCTCGTCGCTGCGTGGGCCAGGTCCCGCGTCCGGATGCACGCGCTGGCCGCTGGCGTCTGCCTGGCCGGGCTGGTGGAGTTCGGTCTCGGCTTCGAGGCGTGGTGGGGCGGCGGTGGCTCGGCCCCAGGCCCCATGGTCGGCACGTTCTACTGGTGGAACCCGTACGCCGCCTATCTCGTGGCGCCGGCGCTCCTCGGCCTCGCCCTCGTCCTGGCCGGACGCCGGCCCTGGCGCGCCGCCGGATGGCTGGCCACCCCGTTCGCGGTGTCGGGCGTCGTCTTCTCCTCCAGCCGGGCGTCCCTGGCCGTCCTTCTCGTCGGCTGGGTCGTGGTGGCGGCGCTGCAGATCGCCTCGGCGGATCGACCCGCTCGCCGGGCCAGGCGAGCCGGTCTGCTCACGCTGGTCTGCGCGTTGGCGCCGTGGCTGCTGACGAGCCCCCTCTTCTTCCCCGGGGGTGCGTCCCCGCTGGGAGCCACCGTGGCCCGCCAGAGCGCCGGCCAGAGCGTCGCCCTGGACGGCGGCTACCGGCTGACCTTCTGGCACGAGGCGTGGTCGGCCTTCCGCCAGCACCCGGTCTCGGGTACCGGCTACGGCCGGCTGCTCGCCGGGTACGTGCCCAAGCCGGACGTCCCCGCCTCTCCGTTCGCGCACAACGGCCTGCTGCAGGCCGCGGCGGAGGGCGGGCTGGTCCTCGCGGTGCCGACGGCCGCCGCGCTCCTGTGCGCCGTGCTCGTGTGCCTCCTGCGCCTGCGCCGCCCCGCCCGGTGGGACGGCGTGCCGGCGGCGGCCGCGGTGGCCGCTCTCGGCCTCCTGGCGCACGGTCTCGTGGACTTCGACTGGACCTTCCCGGCGGTCGCCGGGTCATTGGGGATGCTCGTCGGGATGGCCGGGGCGCGGCCGGCTTCGACGTCGCCGGCCCGGGGCGGCCGGCTGGCCGTGACGGCCGGCGTCGCGCTCGTCGCGCTCATCGTCCTCGCGGGCGCCCTCGCGTGGGGGCAGGGCTTCCACATCAGCAACGTCTCGCTGTCGCGCTACCTGGGGGTCGGTCCGTGAAGCAGCTCGGTGACATCCTGCTCGAAGGTGGCCTCGTCACCTACGAGCAGCTCGCCGCCGCCTACGAGGAGCAGCAGCGGGCGGGGCGCGCGCTCGGCCGCGTGCTCGTCGACCAGGGGGTGCTCAGCGAGTCCCAGCTGGTCTCGGCGCTCGCCCAGCAGATCGGCATGCGCTTCGTCGAGCTCGCCGACTTCTCGATCGACCCGACGGCGGTCGCGCAGGTGCCCGCGGCGGTGTGCCGGCAGTACACGGTCCTGCCCATCGGCTACGAGGACGGTCGCCTGCTGCTCGCCATGGCCGACCCGGCGAACGTGCTGGCCATCGACGACATCCGCGCTCGCTGCCAGATGGAGGTCCGGCCCGTCGTCGCCACGAAGGCGGACGTCCTCGCGGCCATCGACCGCAACTACCGCGCCGACAGCGAGCTGGACGACCTCACGGCGATCCTCGACGCGGGTGAGGAGGAGGAGGACCTCTCCAAGGTCCGCGAGGTCGTCGACGACGCACCGATCGTCAAGTACGTCAACGCCCTGATCACCCAGGCCATCCAGGACCGCGCCTCCGACATCCACCTCGAGCCGGGGGAGCGGGAGCTCAAGGTCCGCTACCGCATCGACGGCGTGCTCCACGAGGTCATGCGCTCGCCCAAGACGATCCAGTCCGGTGTCATCAGCCGGCTGAAGATCATGGCCGACATCAACATCGCCGAGCGGCGCGTCCCGCAGGACGGCCGGCTCTCGGTCAACGCCAACGGCCGCAAGATCGACCTGCGCGTCGCGAGCCTCCCCACCGTGTGGGGCGAGAAGATCGTCATGCGCATCCTGGACAACTCCACGGCGCGCCTCGACCTCTCGGACCTCGGCTTCTCCGAGCACAACTACGAGCGCTTCTCGCGCAGCTTCACGAAGCCCTACGGCATGATCCTGGTGACCGGTCCCACCGGCTCCGGGAAGTCGACCACGCTGTACGCCACGCTGAACATCCTCAACCGGCCCGAGGTCAACATCATCACGGTCGAGGACCCCGTCGAGTACCGGCTGCCCGGCGTCAACCAGGTGCAGGTCAACAACAAGGCCGGGCTGACCTTCGCCTCGGCCCTGCGCTCCATCCTGCGGTCGGACCCGGACATCGTGCTGATCGGTGAGATCCGTGACCACGAGACGGCGCAGATCGCCGTCGAGGCGGCGCTGACCGGTCACCTCGTGCTCTCGACGCTGCACACCAACGACGCGCCCTCGGCCATTACCCGGCTGACCGAGATGGGCATCGAGCCCTTCCTCGTCGGCTCGGCGGTGGACTGCGTCCTCGCCCAGCGGCTCGCCCGCCGGCTGTGCCTGAAGTGCAAGGAGCCGTACGTCCCCACCGCGGAGGCCCTGCTCACCGCCCGGTTCCCGTGGCAGGAGGGTGAGCCGCTCCCCACGCTCTACCGGCCGGTCGGCTGCTCGGCCTGCGCCAAGACCGGGTACAAGGGTCGGCTGGCTCTGCACGAGGTGATGCCGAACTCGGAGCAGATCGAACGGCTCACCGTCGAGCACTCCTCGGCTTCGCAGATCCAATCGGTGGCGAACGCGGAGGGCATGGTCTCGCTGCGCCTGGACGGGATGCAGAAGGTCCTGGCGGGCGTGACGTCCATCGACGAGATCCTCCGCGTCGTCGTCTAGCGACGAAGGCTCAAGCCGGGGGGCCCACGGGCCGATCCCAATCCGAGAGCGCCCGCACCGTGCGCGCGCCGGAAAGGGGCAACAGCGTGGAGACCTCCGGACACAACGGCGGTTTCGTGCCCGCACCGGTACCGGTCCCCCTCCCGGAGCCGGACAACGGACCCGTTCCCATGCCCAGCGCTCCGCCCGCGGAGGCGCTGCCTCCGGCGACGTACGCGCCGGCCGAGCCGTCGGGATCCCTGACGCAGATGCCATACGTCGCGACGCCCGTCGAGCCGAGCCCGTTCGGCTCGCACGCCGCGTTCGGCACGGCGCCGGCCCCGGCGTACCCGCCGGTGTCGTACACGCCCCCGGTCCCGGCGCCCGCGGTGGCCCCCCCGGCCCCGGTCCCGGCGGCCGAGCCCTCGCTCGACTCGCTGACCTACGAGCCGTCGTCCTTCGTCGCCGAGCTCGAACCGGCCATCGCCGTGGCCGACGACTCCGGCGCCGCCACGTTCTCGCGCATCAGCACCGAGGAACTGCCCGGTAGCGAGGAGGTCAACCTCAACGACCTGCTCGAGCAGACCCTGATTCGCGGCGCGTCCGACCTGCACATCACGACGGGCTCGCGGCCGCAGCTTCGCCTGAACGGCCACCTGACGCCGCTCGAGGAGTACCCGGTGATGACCCCGCAGGTCATCCAGCGGATGCTCTACGCGGCGATCACGCAGAAGCAGCGCGAGAAGTTCGAGGAGTTCCTCGAGCTCGACATCTCCTACTCGGTGCCGGGCAAGGCCCGCTTCCGGGTCAACATCTACCGCCAGCGCGACTCGCTGGGAGCGGCGTTCCGGCTGATCCCCTACGAGATCAAGAAGCTGGAGGACCTCGGCATCCCGCCGGCCGCCGCCAACTTCGCGATGCTGCCCCGAGGTTTCGTCCTCGTCACCGGACCTACCGGGTCGGGCAAGTCGACAACGCTGGCCTCGCTCGTGGACCTGGCGAACCGCCAGCGGCGCGACCACATCATGACGGTCGAGGACCCCATCGAGTTCCTCCACCAGCACCAGTCCTGCCTGGTCAACCAGCGCGAGGTCGGCGAGGACACTCTGTCCTTCGGCAACGCGCTCAAGCACGTGCTGCGGCAGGACCCGGACATCATCCTCGTCGGCGAGATGCGTGACCTGGAGACGATCTCGGTGGCGCTGACCGCCGCTGAGACCGGCCACCTGGTCTTCGCGACCCTGCACACCCAGGACGCGGCGCAGACCATCGACCGTGTCATCGACGTCTTCCCGCCGCACCAGCAGCAGCAGGTGCGGGTCCAGCTCGCGGGAAGCCTGCAGGGGGTCGTCTGCCAGACCCTCGCACGCACCGTCGACGGCATGGGGCGCGTCGTGGCGACCGAGGTCCTCGTCGCGACCCCCGCGATCCGCAACCTCATCCGTGAGGGCAAGACGCACCAGATCTACAGCGCTATGCAGGCCGGCGCGCAGCACGGCATGCACACCATGGACCAGCACCTCGCGGAGCTCGTCAAGCGGGGCCGGATCACCTATGAGACCGGCCTGGAGAAGTGCCACCACATCGAGGACTTCAACCGGCTCACGGGCCGGGGCTGAGAGGCAGACCGATGGCAACTGCGACGATGACCTACCGGTACTCGGTCCGTGACCGGTCCGGGAAGATGGTCACCGGCACGATCGACGCGGACTCGCCCACCGCCGTCGCGAGCAAGCTCAAGAGCATGGGCTACGCCCCGGTGAGCATCGCGGCCCAGAAGAACGCCGGGCTCTCCATGGAGCTGAAGCTGCCGAAGCTCGGCTCGTCGGTGAAGCTGAAGGACCTCGCGGTCTTCTCCCGCCAGTTCGCGACGATGATCAACGCGGGGCTCTCGCTGCTCCGCGCGCTCACCATCCTCGAGGAGCAGACGAGCAGCAAGGCGCTCGCTGCGACGCTCACCGAGGTGCGCCAGGACGTGGAGACCGGCCAGTCGCTGTCGGTAGCGCTGAGCCGGCACCCGAAGATCTTCCCGCCGCTCATGGTGAACATGACCAGGGCCGGCGAGGTCGGCGGCTTCCTCGACTCGGTGATGCTCCAGATCGCCGAGAACTACGAGGCCGAGGTCAAGCTGCGCGGCAAGGTGAAGTCGGCGATGACCTATCCGGTCGTGGTCTTCTGCATCGCGATCCTGGCCGTGGTCGGCATGCTGCTGTTCATCGTCCCGGTCTTCGCGAAGATGTTCAAGACGCTCGGCGGTGAGCTGCCGTTCCCGACCCGGGTCCTCATCGAGGCCTCGCACCTGTTGAAGATCCTGGCTCCGCTGCTCGTCGTCGGCGTCATCGTCGGCATGATCGTGTGGCAGCGGATCAAGCACCAGGAGCGGGTCCGCTCGGTCATCGACCCCATCAAGCTCAAGCTGCCCATCTTCGGGAACCTCTTCCAGAAGATCGCCATCAGCCGGTTCGCCCGCAACCTCGGCACCATGCTCTCCTCGGGCGTCCCGATCCTGCAGAGCCTGGACATCGTCTCCGACACCACCGGCAACATCGTGCTGGCCCACGCCATCCGCGACGTTCAGGAGAGCGTGCGTAGAGGCGAGAGCCTCACGGCACCGCTGGCCATGCACCCGGTGTTCCCCCCGATGGTCGTGCAGATGATGGCGGTGGGTGAGGACACCGGTGCCCTGGACGCCATGCTGCACAAGATCTCCGAGTTCTACGACCAGGAGGTCGAGTCCACGACGGAGTCGCTGACGGCCCTCATCGAACCGCTGATGATCGCGGTGCTCGGCGCGCTTGTCGGGTCGATGATCATTGCGCTCTACATGCCGATCTTCAAGATCTTCAACCTCATCCAGTAGATCAGGGACCGCGCGAGGCGGCGCCGGCGGGACGCCGGCGCCGCCTCCACGCGTGCTCGTGGTGATGCGCCTGCGCCCGCACGGGTGATTCCGGTCCTGGAGTTGATCAGCCCTCAAGTCCGGGTCCACCGATGACGACAACAGCAGTGTCATCGAGCTGCTACGGCCAGAAAGGGCACACCCGCCGCGAGGCGGGGTCGCAAAGCCAGGGGGCCTGCGGGACGTGCAGGTCGGCCCAGCTGCCTCGGTCGTGACCTTCGGGTCCGCACGAGGGGGAAGTGCCGGAGAAGCTCACCCGATGTCCCGGAAAGGGAAGAGCATGCTCGCTCGCATTCGCAAGTCGATGGAGGAGAAGGACGAGGGCTTCACCCTCATCGAGCTCCTCGTCGTGATCATCATCATCGGCATTCTCGCCGCGATCGCGATCCCGGTGTTCCTCAACCAGCGCAAGAAGGCTGTGGACGCCTCGATCAAGTCCGACCTCCGGACCGTCGCGAACGAGGAGGAGACCTACTTCACGGACAACCAGAACTACGTCACCATCAGCACCGCTGCTTCTGGCAGCGTCGTGATCGGTGCTGACACCGTGAAGCTCTCGCCCGGCAACACCGTCACGGTCGCCGTCAACACCGCCGGCACCGCGTACTGCATCCAGGGCAAGAACCCGAAGGGCACCGACACCACCAACGGCTTCTTCTACGTCTCGAGCCAGGGTGGCCTCCAGCCTTCCGGTACCACCGCGTGCGGCACCTACTAATCAGGCGCTGACCCGCTGAGAGGGTGGGGGTGGCCGACCACGGCCACCCCCACCTTCCGCACTACACGGTGTGTGAGGCAGGCGCCGCCGTCGACTTGATCCGGCTCCTTCACGAAGGGGGGAGGTGAGATGCGCGTGCAAGACACAGCTAACAACGAGGACGAGGGTTTCACCCTGATCGAGCTGCTGGTCGTCATCATCATCATCGGCATCCTGGCGGCTATCGCGATCCCGGTGTACCTCAACCAGCGGCAGCGGGCCTACGACGCCGCGGCGAAGTCGGACATGAGGACTCTCGCGGAGTTCGAGGAGACCTACCTCACGAACAACGTCGACAGCTACGGAACCATCGCCAACCTGATTTCCGACGGTGACAACGTGCTGCCGACCCGCAAGGTCACGCTCAGCGTGGTCCGGTTCAACTCGGCGATCAGCTACTGCCTGAGCGCCAAGCACGCTCTGTCACCGACGACCTGGTACTGGGACAGCGCGGCCGGCGGCATCCAGCCCAAGGGCGCCACCGATTGCCCGGTCACCACGACAGGAACGGCGGGCGACAGCGTGACCCGCTGACGCATCGCACGTCGACGGCCCCCCGAGCTCGGCTCGGGGGGCCGTCGCTCGTCCGGAGCATTCAAGACCGACCTCCCGGATGCCGATTCCTCGACCATGCGGAGGACTCGGGTCCGGTGGGGAACGCTGCGCTGGCGGCTGGACCCTTCCACTGACGAAGGACTGTCTCTTGTCGAGCTCATGCTCGCTATCGTCATCTTCGGGATCGCGGCGACCGCGATCATGAGCGGCTTCCTGACCGCGATGAAGTCCACGCGCAGCGACCGGAGCCGCGTGCAGGCATCGGACCTGGCCGCGCGCGAGCTCGAGATCACCCGCAACGAGTTCTACGCGTCGTCCTCCGGCCCCACCAACCTGGCAGCCAACGACTACGTGGTGGACGGACACCCGCTGCCGGGCGGGACGGCGGGCCAGCCGCTGGTGGTCGACAACACGCCATACACGGTGATCCGCAACGTCGAGCCGCTCATCGCAGGTAGCGGCGTGAGCCCCTGCGACGGGGGGTCGTCCGTCCAGTACCCCGAGTACCAGGTCACCGTCACGGTGTCGTGGAGCAACATGGCCGGGGTCAAGCCGGTCACGTCGTCAACTCTCCTGACGCCGCCCAAGGGCAGCATCTCCAACACCTACGGCTACGTCGCGGTCAAGGTGCTCAACTCCTCAGGCGCCCCGAACTCCGGCCGCACCGTCAGCATCAGCGGCCCGGGTGGTAGCGACTCGGACGTGACCGGGTCCGACGGCTGCGCGGTGTTCGCCGAGGCGACGGCCGGCACCTACACCGTCTCGCTGGGGGAGACCGGCTTCGTCGACTACTACGGCAGCCCGACGCCGTCCAAGACCGCGACCGTGTCGTCCGGGACGCTGCAGCAGGTGCAGTTCTCGTACGACCAGAAGGCCAAGCTCAACGTCAGCCTCGGCACCGATGCCGGCTACAACCTGCCCTCGTCCTACGCCACGACCAGCCCCACCGTCGTGATCGCCAACACCGGACTGCAGCCCTCGGGGACCAAGGCGGTCGTCCTGACCTCGAGCAGCTCGGGCTCCATCGACAACCTGTGGCCCTTCACCGACGGCTACACCGCGTGGGTGGGCTCCTGCGGCCAGTCCGACCCCGCGGCCAGCGGCGGTTCCCGTGGTGCCGCCACGGTCATCGCCCCCGGATCCACCGGCTCGGTCTCGATCCGCCTCGCTCCCGTCAAGGTGACGGTGGCCAACGGCTCCGGAGTCGTCCAGCCGAACCTGACGATCGTCGCGTCCCCGGCGTCGGCGACCGGCTGCCTCACGACGGAGAACCCGCTGACGCTGGGCGTCACCGACTCCACTGGGACGCTCATGACCTCGCTGCCGGCGGGGGCGTGGACCCTACAGGTCAGCGGCAAGACCTCCGCGTCGGGCAGCTGGCCGAGCACCGGCGCGCTGCAGCCCACGAGCGCGGCCACGACGGTTCCTCTGGTGGTGAATTGATGACCATGCTGCACGCGCTTCGGCGTCGGTTGCACGGAGACCGTGGGCTCACCCTGGTCGAGATGGTGGTGGTCACCGCGATCCTGGGCGTCGTCCTGGCGATGGTGCAGGTCACGACCGTGACCGCGGAGAAGGACGTCGGCTCGAACGCGACCCGGCTGGACGAGGTCCAGCAGGCCAAGGTCGCCATGGACTCCATGAGCAAGAACCTGCGCACCTCGGTCCTCCCGTCGCAGCTGAACGGAACATGCTCCGGATGCGACTCGGCCGCCTTCATCGCCGGCGACGTGAGGAGCGTGCAGTTCTACGCGAACTTGAACAACAACGCGAACGTCGTCGGACCGAGCCAGGTGTCCTACAGCGTGAGCTCCACCGGCGTCCTGACGGAGTACGTGCACGGGCCGAACCCGCACGCCGCGACGGACTACAACTACCAGTACACCTGCACGGCGGGCACCACCGGCTGCGTGGTCTACACGCGCGTCCTCGCCCGTCACGTCGTGACGTCGCAGGTCCTGTTCACCTACTACGACGCGTCGGGCGCGCCGATCTCGCCGCCGCTGGACGCGACCGAGCTGCCCAGCGTCGACAGCATCGACATCGTCCTGAAGCTGCAGCAAACCCCTGCGGTCGCGCCGGTCACGTTGACCGAGCGCGTAGCCCTGCCGAACGCCGACGCCGTGGCCCAGGCCTCGTCGAGCTGACTGGAGTCCCCTGATGATCCTCAAGCTGAGCCGGCTCCTCCGCGCCCGTCTGCGCGGGCAGGACGAAGGCATCGCGATGATCATGGTGATGGGCACCATCATGGTTCTCACCGTGCTGCTCGGCGTCACCCTCGCCTACGCCCTTCAGGTGCAGCCGCAGGCCCGGCACGACCAGGACTGGAACGGCGCGCTGGCCGCCGCCCAGGCCGGCGTGGACGACTACATCGCCAAGCTCAACCAGAACGACAGCTACTGGAGCTCGGTCGACTGCACGAACCTCGCGCTCCAGGGGCCGAAGGCGGGGACGAACAGCTGCGGCTGGACCTCCAGCACGCCACCCGGCTGGCAGAAGGTGGACCCGGGCAACACCAAGGCGGGCTACTTCCACTACGACGTCGACACCTCGTCACTGTCCTCCCAGGGCGTCATCCGCGTCACCTCTACCGGACGGGTGAACGGGGTCGACCGCAGCATCCAGGTACTCGTGTCTCGCGGCGGGTCGACGCAGTTCCTGTACTACACCGACTTCGAGGACGCCGACCCGGCCAACACATTCGTGTACTCGAGCACCCCCAGCGCCGCCTGTGGCGGGACCGGTCCGACCAACGCCAAGTACTGGTTCCAGACCCGCTCCGGCTGTGTGGAGATCCAGTTCGTCGCCGGCGACGTGCTGAACGGCAAGGCCCACTTCAACGACACGCCGTACATGGGCGGCTCGGCGACCTTCAAGCAGGGCTACGAGACCTCCGACCCCAAGTGTGCGAACACGCCGTACAACGTCTCCAACTGCGTGCGCTCGGGGAACGCCACCCCGATCATCGGGACCGGCTACAAGGCGACGTACGCCTCCCAGCTGTTCCTGCCCGACAACAGTGACCAGTTCGCGAACTACCCCGGGTGTGACTACACCGGCGACACCCGTATCCGGTTCAACGGCGACGGCACGATGACCGTCTGGAACACGATGAGCGCCGGAACGTCGGTCACGGGCCCGGGTACGCCCTCCGGGACGAACTGCGGGGTCGCGGCCAACTTCAAGCCCGGCGGGACCGGCACCAACCCGCTGGCCCCGGCGTCGGGGCAGACGGTGCCCGTCCCGAACAACCTGGTCATCTACGTGAAGAACTCGTCGACCACCTCGGCCTGCACCCCCGGCCAGATCGTCAACGGGTCCGCGTCCGGCAGCACCGCGGGCGACGTCATCCCGCCTGGCAGCGGCTCGACGGTCTCCGGCAACACCGACATCTCGTACTACAACCCGGACAGCCAGGCCACGACCTCGACGTACAC
The DNA here is from genome assembly GCA_035506535.1 of Actinomycetes bacterium. Classification (NCBI taxonomy): domain Bacteria; kingdom Bacillati; phylum Actinomycetota; class Actinomycetes; species Actinomycetes bacterium. The sequence goes on from DATJPE010000062.1 coordinate 14,899, forward strand.
CTTCACCCGAGCGAACACGTCCTCGGCGTGGACGTCCTCCGGCCCCACGGTGGTGGGCCCGACTCCGACCAACGACACCCACCCGTCGACGTTCAACTGCGGCCAGGGCAACGTCTACCTCGAGGGCGACCTGAGCGGCCGGGTCACCGTCGCGGCGCAGAACAACATCATCGTGACGAACGACCTGACGCTCTCGACCACCACGCCGGCGACGGACAGCTCGGGCAACGTCAAGGACGCCAGCGGGCCGGACATGATGGGCCTGGTCGCGGCCAACTCGGTCATCGTCTACCACCCGGTGTCGCGCAGCAGCAACACGAACGTCTCAGCGCCCAACGGCAGCAACAGCAAGTGCAGCAGCTCGACGACCCTGGGCACGGCGCCCAGCACGTCGAGCAGCAACGGCACCAGCCAGACCTGCACGTGGACGTCGACGCAGACCTTCGGCAGCACGTACTCGGACATCTCCTACCCGGGGCAGACCACGAGCTCGGGTGCGAGGGCGATCTACGCGTCGATCCAGACCCTGCAGCACAGCTTCTGGGTGGACAACTACAAGTACGGCGCGCAGCTCGGCAAGCTCAGCGTCCGGGGGTCCATCGCCCAGAAGTGGCGTGGCATCGTCGGCCAGTCCGGGTCGTCGGGTACCGGCTACCTCAAGGACTACGGGTACGACACCCGGCTGAAGTACTCCTCCCCGCCGTACTTCCCGCAGTGGACGAATGCGCGATGGAGTGCACAGACCACCGGTGAGCTGTCGCCGCAGTACTGACCCGGTCGGCTAGCGTGCCGAGCGTGTTGACCCCCGTCGTCCTCGCCGGAGTCTTCGGCCTGCTCATCGGCTCGTTCCTCAACGTGGTCGTGTACCGCGTGCCCAGGGGTGAGTCGCTGGTCAGCCCGGGCTCGCACTGCCCCACGTGCGGTCGGCCGATCGCGGCGTACGACAACGTCCCCGTGGTCAGCTGGCTGCTGCTCAGGGGTCGCTGCCGACGGTGCAAGGCGCCGATCTCGGTCCGCTACCCGCTCGTCGAGCTCGTCACGGGAGTGCTGTTCGCCGCGGTGACGGCCCGCCTGGTCGGCGACCAGGCCTGGGCCGTGCCGGCGTACCTCTTCTTCACCGCGATGGGCGTGGCGCTCGCCCTCATCGACATCGACGTGAAGCGTCTCCCGGACGTGATGACCCTGCCGTCCTATCCCGTCATGGGGGTCCTTCTCCTGCTGCCCGCGATCGCGTCCTCGGCATGGGGCACGTACGGGCTCGCGTGGGCGTACGCCGCCGCGATGTTCCTGTTCTATGTGGTGCTGCGCGTCATCTATCCGGGCGGCATGGGCATGGGGGACGTGAAGTACTCGGGCGTGGTCGGCCTCGCCCTGGGCTGGTTCGGCTGGCGCGTGCTCATCGTCGGAGGGTTCACCGCGTTCCTGCTCGGCGGTGTCCTCGGCGCGCTTCTCATGCTCGCCGGGCGTGCCGGACGCAAGTCGCGCGTCCCGTTCGGGCCTTTCATGATCGCCGGAGCTCTCGTCGGCGTCCTGTGGGGCGCCGACATCGCCAGCTGGTACTCGGGACTGCTCGGCTGAATGGGTTACGCGCGCGAATCAGCGTGACCAACGCCTCAAGCGTCCCCGAACCGCCGCCGATCCATTCGCTGACAGGGTCTCCACCCTCGGAGAGCCACGCGGCCTGCGGGCCGCATGCGGAAAGGGTAGGCGTCGTGGCAGGACGGTCCGCCATCGGTCTCGACATCGGGACTTCGGGAGTACGCGCTGCCGAGCTCTCGTTCGGCAAGGGGCAGGTCACGCTCAACAGGTTCGGCCAGGTCGCCCTGCCCGACGGTGCGGTTCGAGACGGCGAGGTCATCGACGTCGAGGCCGTCGCTCAGGCGATCCGCCAGCTGTGGGCCCACACCAAGTTCTCGGGCAAGAAGGTGGTGATCGGCGTCTCGAACCAGAAGGTGGTCGTGCGCCAGGTCGACCTCCCCTACCTGCCCATGCCGGAGCTGAAGAAGTCTCTGGCGTTCCAGGTCCAGGACTACATCCCCATGCCGGTCGAGCACGCGGTGCTCGACTTCTACCCGCTCGAGGAGGTGTCCGGCAGCCACGGCGACCGTGTGCTGCGGGGCCTCCTGGTGGCGGCATCGCGGGAGATGGTCCTCAACGCCGTGCACGCCGTACAGAAGGCGGGGCTCACGCCGACCACGGTCGACCTCTCCTCCTTCGCGGTCCTTCGCTCCCTCGGGGGCACCGACCAGCTCGGCGTGAACGGCGAGGTGCAGGCGCTGGTGGACATCGGCGCCAAGGTCACCAACATCGTCGTCCACGAGTCCGGCGTGCCCCGGTTCATCCGGATCCTGCTCATGGGTGGGCAGGACCTCACGGAGTCCGTCGCCGAGCGGGCCGGCGTGCCGGTCCAGCAGGCGGAGGCGCTCAAGCAGCAGATGGGCCTGCAGGCCGACGGCGCGGTCAACGACCCGACGCCAGCCGTGCGGGCGCTCGAGACCGGCGCCTCGGCCCTCCTCGACGAGATCCGCGGCAGCCTGGACTACTACATGGCCTCCAGCGGCTCCTCGCCGATCCGGCGGCTGATCCTGACCGGCGGCGGCAGCCGCCTCAACGGGTTCGCCGCCCGCCTGTCCCAGGCCACCCGGCTCGAGGTCGTCGCGGGCAACCCGCTGGCGTCCCTCGAGGTGGGTCGTACCGGCCTGTCGCCGGAGCAGATCTCCTTCGTCGAACCGCTCGCCGTCGTGCCGGTGGGCCTCGCTCTCGGAGTCGCGTGATGAGCACCGCAACCTCCACCTCGGCGGGAGTCCGCCTCTCGCAGCTGCCGAAGGTGGACCTCCTGCCCCCCGAGATCGCGGAGGAGGCGAAGTTCCGCACCCTGCGGGTCGCCCTCGCGGCCGGGGTCGGCGCCTCGGTGGTCCTCGTCGGCGTGCTGTGGTACTCGGCGCACTCGTCGGTGTCCGGTGCGCAGCAGGACCTCGCGTCGGCGCAGACGCAGCAGGTCGCCCTGCAGGCCGAGGTCACCAAGTTCGCCGACGTACCGGCGGCCTACTCCGCGGTGCAGACCGCGCAGACCCAGCTGGCCACCGCCATGGGCCACGAGATCCGCTTCTCCTACGTCCTCAACGACCTCTCGATGACCATCCCGTCGAAGGTCTGGCTGACCCAGCTCTCCCTCACCGAGGACATCGACGGCACCGCACCGCCGGTCGGGTCCTGGGGCGACACGGGAGTCGCGCAGATGACCGTCCAGGGAGTCGCCTTCCGCTACCCCGACGTCGCGGCCTGGCTGGAGATGCTCGGCAAGGGCTCGTACTACACGGACCCGTACTTCAGTGACGCGCACGCCGGCGTGGCCATCGACAACCACAACAACGTGGTGTTCACGAGCAACGTCGTGCTCACCGACAAGAGCTACTCGAACCGCTACACGACGACCACTACCACCACCGGGAGCACCCGATGAACCGGATGCGCAGCTGGAGCCTCGGAGCTGCGGCGGTCGCTGTCCTCGTCCTCGTGGCGGGGTGGTTCCTGCTCGTGTCGCCGGCCAGGGGGCAGGTCTCGGACCTGCACTCGCAGACCGCGGCCCAGCAGCAGACCAACACGGCGCTGCAGACCCAGATCAACCAGCTGAAGGTGCAGAACAAGGACCTCCCCAAGATGGAGGCCAAGCTGGCCGAGATCCGCCAGCACTTGCCCGCGAACCCTGAGCTGCCGACCTACATCCGGTCGCTGACCGACATCGCCCACCGCTCCGGAGTCGTCCTCCTCGCGGTGACTCCGGCGCAGCCCGCCCCGGTCGTGGTCTCGACCCCCGCGGTCGTCGCCCCGACCGTCTCGGCCTCGCCGTCGGCGAGCTCGAGCACGAGTGCCTCGCCGGCCGCGGTCACCCCCGCGACGCCGACGACGACCACCGCCTCGGGCCTGAAGATGATCCCGGTCACGGTCCAGGTGACCGGCGGCTACTTCAACCTGGTGGCGTTCCTGAACAAGGTCGAGGGCCTGCAGCGGTCAATGCTGGTCTACGCGGTCAACGTGAGCCCGGGGGTCACCAACCCCAACGGCGGCTCGACGACCTCCAGCGTCGACCCGACCACCAAGGTCACCGCGACCCTCAGCACGCGCATCTTCTACGCGCCGACCGCGACCCCCACCGCCCCCGCAACGGGTACGGCCGCCGCACCGGCCGCCGCCCCGGCCAGCTAGGAGAGGACCATGTCCGACCAGATCTTCAACGGCGGCGGAGTCGCCACGGAGGAACCGCCCGCCGAGGTGCCTGAGGCGCCCGTCACGGGCAGCCGGCGGAACCTCGTCGTCGTGGGCGTCGCGGTCGCCATCGCTCTCGCCGTCGCGGTGTGGTTCCTCTTCCTGTCCGGCGGCGGCTCCGGCTCGTCCGGCGCGGTGGCCCAGTCCCCGGTGCACGCCAACGGGGCCGGGAACGGAGTCACGGCGTCGAAGTCGGCCAAGGTCGTGGTGGTCAAGCCGGCGTCCAGCCGCGACAAGAAGGGGCGCAACCCCTTCCACCCGCTCCTGGTGGAGCCCTCCTCGGCGCCGAGCGCGAGCTCGGCGGCCGCGGCGGCCTCCAGCGCCCCGGCGTCCAGCGTCGCCGCCTCGAGCCCGGCCGTCACGAACACGGTGGCGACGGTCGACGTGGTGAAGATCAGCTCCGGCAAGGCGACGTTCAACGTCACCGCGGCGGGGACCACCAAGAAGTACGCGGGCGTCGCCGTCGGGCAGACGTTCGCGACCTTCTTCAAGCTCTACGACCTGGGCAGCAAGTGCGCCCAGATCCAGTACGGCGACCAGACGGGGACCGCGTGCGTCGGCACCCCGCTGACCCTGAACACCCAGTCCTGACCGATCCCTCGCTGACCCAGCCGGTGGCCGG
>DATJPE010000064.1 GCA_035506535.1 Actinomycetes bacterium
CTGCCTCGTGGTAACCGGCTACCGGCCGGAGATGGGCTGGGACACGCGGTGCGCGACGGTGACCCGGCTCGACTCGGTGCCGGCGGCCTTGCGAGCGGGGCGGGTCGTCACCGTGGTCCGCTTCAGCCACGGGCGCTACCAGGCGAGCCCCGCGCAGCTCGCTCGGCTGCTGGCCGGACGCTCGGTGCAGAGGGTCACCCTGCCAGCCGCCGGGTCGCTCGGCGTGGCCAGGATCTTCGTCATCCGACCGTGACGTCGGTCAGCGCGAGGGCGACGGCGGTGAAGAAGGCGAGCTCCGCGAGGACCAGCACACCCTGGTGGACCGTCGGCGACAGGTTTCGGAGCGGGACGAGGGTGGCGCCGATCCCGACCACGGCCGCCGCACGGACGGCCGTGCGACGGCTGATCAGCAGGGCGGCGCATCCGCCGGGGATGACCACGAACAGGTAATGGATCTCGCTGAGGGTGCCGGCGAGGAAGGTGGCGAGCAGCAGGAGGCTGGCCAACGCGGCGGTGCGCGGGATGTCCAGCACGGCGTGGCTGCGGACCTGCACCGCGCAGACCCATGCCGCGACAGCGACGACGGCGATCCGCACGAGCAGGATCGGACCGGGGGGCAGGCCGTGGGTGTGCGCCCACCCGTTCAGGGAGAGGTTGTCGACCGATGCCCGGTGCACCAGAACCGAGCCGCGCAGCAGCCGCCGCGCGATGTCGGGCAGGCGCTCCCCGCCCCGGGTCACGGCCAGCGAGCCGAGCAGCAGGGCAGCACCGCCGAGCGCCGCGATCGCCAGCTCCCGCCAGCGACGGGCGAGCAGCGGGATGAGCACCAGGGGCAGCAGCAGCGGCTTGATCAGCAGGCTGAGCACGAGGACGACGCACCCGGCGAGCCACCGATCAGTACCGAACATCCACACGGTCACGAGGGCGGCCGCCGTGAGGGCCAGTGAGGCGTTCTCCAGCCAGAGCGAGTGCACGCTCAGGTTGCTCACCAGGAGGGCCGCCGACGCTAGCCCGGCGGCGACCGGCCACCATCGCCGAGGGACGAAGCGTGCCACCGTCACGGACGCGACCGCGGTGACCACCGCCACCTCGAGGCCGAGGTAGAGCCGCGAGACGACCGTGAACCGCACGACGGTCAGGGGCACCGCCAGGAGCGCCGTCACCGGCGTGTAGACGAAGTTCGGGACGGCGTACAGCGGACGACCGTGCCGGGCCGCCAGCCCGGCCCCGTAGATGGGGGCGAGGTCCTGGCCGAGGTGGCGGTGCTGCAGGCTGACCCCGAGCACGAGCGCGGCCCCGGCTGCCGCGCAGAGCCACGCGGCGCCGATCAGCAGGACCCGGGTCGCGCGTCTACGATCCAGCGACTCGAGGGTCGGAGCGACCCGATCGCGCCACACGTGTGCCGACCACCTCCGCCCCGTGCAGGGTACGGGAGCCCGGACCGGCGACGCGGAAAGAGACACCCGCGCCGGTCAGGTGTCAGATCGGCACGACGGCGGTGTTCGAGCTCGGGAAGTGGACCACCACCGACGGTGCGCTCTCCACGTACACCTCGGTCCACGCCTGGGCGTGGGAGCCGCAGCCGGCCATCGGCGGGAGGGTGAGCGTGCCGTTGAGCTCGACGGGCAGGTGGTGGCGCTTCGAGCTGATGTGGAAGGTGGTGGTCGTGAGAGGCACGACGAGGGTGCGGCACGCGGTGACCCCGTCTGGGGCGTACTGGCGCACCATGAGCCGCGTCCGGACCTGCGGCCCCGCCTTGATGACCTTGAAGACCGAGGCGCACAGGTTCACGCCGTGAGTCGTCGGGTCCTGACTCCCGCCAGGGCTCGTGCAGGCGGTCATGAACACGTCGCCGGCGAGGCTGAACGAGCTAGCCTTGGTGGTGTCGACGGTGAAGTCGACCGGCGCGGCGTGGAAGTGGACCCCGACCGAGACCCGTGAGCTGTGACCGGTGTACGGGTGGTTGTTGGCCGCCGTGTTGCCCTTGAAGCGGATCGTCTCACGGGCGGCGGTGCTGGCCTTGGTGACGATCAGGCGGGCGCTCGTCACGCGAATCGTTCGGCTGCTCGGGGAGGCGCCGGGCGAGCCCTGGATGCGGCCCATGTAGGCATAGCCGGCGCAGACCCCGCGGATGCTGCCGGTGAACGTCACGTACAGGCGCGGCTGGAGGGTGAACGTCGTGCCGTGCAGCGTGTTCACGGCCTGGCCGATCTGGTTCGCGTGCCCGTAGTTGTCCTTGCACACCAGGCTGACGTCGACGTAGTCGACCGGGTCGGGGTTGGTGTGCTGGAGCGTGACCGGCATCTGGACGTAGTACGTCCCCGGGGAGATCTTGAGCTTGACCAGGGTCACCCGGGGGCCGGAGGACAGGCCCCTCCCCGGGACCAGCCTCGTGACGCTCGACTTCGCCACCACGGCGTCCGCCGCCGACGAGCTGGCCTGCGCCGGGGCGAGGGCGAGAGCGCCCACCGCGGCGACGGCAAGGGCCAGCAAGGCGTAGCCGGCTCGCCGGGGCCGACGGCGTGAGGCGTTCACGGTGCGAGGCATCGACCACGGCATGACCTGTCTGAACGTACATGTGGGTGAACGGGCAGCCCCGCACCGTCCGCACTGCGGACGGTGCGGTCGGGGCCGTGGTCGACCGACCGGTGAGTCGGACCAGGGATGATCGGTCATCGCGAGCGAACCCGTGGAGGTCACATGTCCCCGACCGTTCCCACCATCGACCTGACCCGGTGGCGCCAGGGTGACGCCGTCGAACACGCCCGGCTCGCTGCCGAGGTGGACTCCGCCCTCCAGCGGGTCGGGTTCCTCCTCGTCACCGGGCACGACGTGCCCGAAGGCCTGCGTGCCGACGTACGGCTCGCGGCCCGCGCCTTCTTCGCCCTCCCGGAGGAGGTGAAGGCGAGGTACGCCGTCCCGCCCGGCGGGCGCGGTTGGATCGCCCAGGGCGCCGAGGCGAACGCCGCGTCCGAGGGGACCGCGTCACCTCCTGACCTCAAGGAGTCCTTCGCGGTGGGTGCCGACGAACCGGTCGGCGTACCCGAGATCGATGCCGAGTGGTTCCCGCCCAACGTGTGGCCGGCCGAGCAGCCTTTCCTGCGACCCGTCGTCGAGTCCTACACCAGGGCGATGCGGGTCCTCGCGGACGACCTGCTCGCCCTCCTGGCCGCCGCCCTCGACCTGCCCGAGGACACCTTCACGCGCAGCACCAGGCACCCGACGTGGACCTTCCAGGTGAACTGGTACCCGCCGATGACGGTCGTCGGCGAGCCGTTGCCGGGACAGTTCCGGATCGGTCCCCACACCGACTTCGGGTCGGTGACCATCCTCGACCGCCAAGCCGGCAAGGGCGGGCTGCAGGTCCACTCCGACGAGGGCGGGTGGGAGGACGCGCCGTTCGAGCCGGGTGCCTTCACGGTGAACATCGGCGACCTGCTCGCACGGTGGACCGGTGACCGTTGGCGTTCGGGCCGCCACCGCGTGTTGCCGCCGGATCCGTCGGCGCCGCAAGAGGAACTGACCTCACTCGTCTACTTCTACGAGTGCGACCACGACGCTGTCGTCTCCACGTTCCCGCCACCGGTGGGACGCGTGGAGTACCCGCCGGTCGTCGCGTCGACGTACCTGCACGAGAAGTACCACGCCATCACCGTGAGCTGACTCGCGAGGCAGTTCCGGACCCCCTTGACGCGCGTTTACCACGGGAGGAGGGTTCGCGCATCCTCAACCTCCGAAGGAGGGGTGCGCATGTCTTTCACCACGCACAGACGGTCTGCCCTCGTTCTCATCGCACTGCTGCTCGCGGGAGCCGCGACGCTGTTCGGAGCGGGGTCCGCCAGCGCCCACGGCTCGGGCTACACCTGCAACGGGGGAAACATCAACAGCGGGTGGTACGACCACCTGGTCATCAAGGGTTTCTGCACGATCCCTGACAACGCCTACGTCAAGGTGAAGCACGACATCTGGGTGGTGCCCGGCGGAGTCCTCGACGCCGTCACGCTCGCGACGGTCAAGGTCCAGGGCGACATCATCGTGGGCAAGGGCGCGGTCCTGGGGCTCGGCTGCACGGTCATCGGCGTCGGCTGCGCCAGCAACTCCGACACCGAGGTCCGGGGCAGCATCATCGCCGACCAGCCGCTGACCATGTTCATCGACGGCAGCAAGATCGGGGGCGACGTCATCTCCAACGGCGGTGGCCCCGGGTCGAAGGTGACGGAGGCGGACCTCGCGTTCAACTTCGCCTTCAAGGACAACAAGGTGCGCGGCAGCGTCGTACTGACCGGCTGGAACGGTGGCTGGATGGGGGCGATCCGCAACTGGGTCGGCGGCAACCTGTACTACTCGTGGAACCGGGGCGTCGACCCGGACTCCAACGAGATCGTGCACAACACCGTCGGTCACAACCTCGCCTGCTTCGCGAACTACCCGGCCGCGCAGTTCGGCGACGCCGTCCAGGGCCAGCCGCCGAGCTACGGCCCGAACCACGTCGGCAGCCACGCGCTCGGGCAGTGCGCCTCGCTGGTCTGACCGCCTGGTGCTGACGGGCATCACACGTCGCCCCCCGCCCGAAGGGGTGGGGGGCGACGTCGCGTCTGGCGCCGGTCGCCCCGGCACGTCGTGCCGGGACCAACGGCACTTGGCACTCACCGGGTGAGAGTGCTAATAGTGGAGGTGTCGCGAACGGACTCGCGGCTGCACCACCACCGTGAGGAGTCCGCGACCCGGACCGGCACCGTGCCGGTCGGTCCCGCCCCCTCGAGGAGGTGGTTGTGGTGGTGACTCGTTACGACCTCTTCCGCGACTTCGACCGCCTGACCGAGCGGATGATGAACGCGGCCACGGAGATGCGGGCCATGCCCGTCGACCTGTACCGCACCGGCGATCACTTCGTCCTGCGCTGCGACCTGCCCGGGGCCGACCCCGGCTCGATCGACGTCGGCGTCGACGGCCGGGTGCTGACCATCCGCGCCCAGCGGTCGGCGACCGAGGGCGATGTCGAGTGGATGACGCAGGAGCGTCCCACCGGGACGTACGTGCGCCAGCTCACCCTCGGCAACGGCCTCGACCTCGAGCACATCGAGGCGACCTACGCCGACGGAGTGCTGACCCTGACCCTGCCGGTCGCCGAGGCGGCCAAGCCGAGGCGGATCGAGATCAAGCAGGGCGAGAGCCGGGTGGCCCTCGGCGAGGGCGGATCCGTCAGAGGTGAGGCCCGCACGCAGACCGTCACCCAGGAGGGCAAGCCTGCCTGAGGGCCAGCCCGCCTGACCCCATCCCGCCGTCTCCCTGATAGCAATGAACGCGGCGTCGTTGCAGTAGGTGTGCAACCACGCCGCGTTCATTGCGAGGAAATCCCCGGGTGAGGCGGCGGGACGGGGCGCGGGACTCCGACGCCGGCCTCATGGGGCGCTGTCCCAGGTCCCGTCGGCCTTGGCCCGCTCGACGACGGCCAGCCCCGCGGGGGACATGAGGCCGGCCGCCTGCAGTCGGGCGACCCGCTCCCGGTTCGAGCGCGACCATCGGCTGCGGCGCTTGCGTGGGGTCATCCGAAGGCCCGAGCGCTCCTCGCCGAAGCGCTTGGCGACCGAGTCCACCCAGCCGAAGCACACGCCCTCCTCGACGAGGTCCTCGTAGGTGACCTGGGGCCTCCCGGTCGACCGCTTCCAGGTCACGACCCACACCCCGGTCGACGACACGTGGTTGGCTTCCAGCCACGCGCGCCACTGGGCCCGGCTCTCCACGAACACCTCGGGGAAGTCGACCATGCCGTCAGTCTCGACCCCGGCCGCTCCGCCAGCGTGATCGGCGGCAGATACGACGGCAACATGCGGGTGGGCGACAGCAGCGGCCGCTGCGACCGCCCCAGCGACGGGCGTTCCTCAGCTCAGCGCGGTGACGCCCTTGCCCAGTGCCACGACCCCGCCCGCACTGACCGTGTACAGGTCCCGGTCACGCTCCAGGTCGACCCCGACGCGCGCCCCGTCCGGGACGACGACGTTCTTGTCCAGGATGGCCCGGCGCACCACCGCGCCCCGACCGATCACGACGCCGGGCATGACCACCGAGCCCTCGACGTAGGCCCCCTGCCCCACGGTCACGTCGTTGGACAGCACCGAGGACACCACGTGCCCGCCCGACACGATGGTCCCGGCGCCCACGATGGACTCGTGCGCCCCTCCACCCTCGACGAACTTCGCGGGCGGGAGCGGCGGCTGCGTCGTCAGGATCGGCCAGTGGCGGTTGTAGAGGTTGAAGACCGGGTGGATGGACACCAGGTCCATGTGCGCCTCGTAGTAGGAGTCGAGGGTCCCGACGTCGCGCCAGTACCCCCGGTCGCGGTCGGTGGACCCGGGTACGTCGTTGTCGGCGAAGTCGTACACCTTCGCCGCGCCCTCCTTGACCAGCATCGGGATGATGTTGCCGCCCATGTCGTGGACGCTGCCCTCGTCGCCCGCGTCGAGCTTCAGCGCCTCGATCAGCGAGGACGTCGTGAAGACGTAGTTACCCATCGACGCGTAGGACTCGTCGGGGTTGTCGGGCAGGCCGGGCGGGTCCTTCGGCTTCTCCAGGAACGCGGCGATGTTGCGCCCGTCGGGGCCGGTCTCGATCACCCCGAACTGGTCGGCCTGGGACCGCGGTACGCGGATCCCCGCGACGGTGACGGCGGCCCCGGACTCGACGTGCTGCTCGACCATCTGCTGCGGGTCCATGCGGTAGACGTGGTCGGCGCCGAACACGATGACGTACTCGGGCTTCTCGTCGTAGACCAGGTTGAGGCTCTGGTAGATCGCGTCGGCGCTGCCCTGGTACCAGCGCGGGCCGAGCCGCTGCTGGGCCGGCACCGGCGTGACGTAGTTGCCGAGCAGGTTCGACAGGCGCCAGGTGGTGGTGATGTGCCGGTCGAGGCTGTGCGACTTGTACTGGGTCAGCACGCACAGCCGCAGGAAGCCGCCGTTGACCAGGTTGGACAGCACGAAGTCGACGAGACGGTACTGGCCCCCGAAGGGCACGGCCGGCTTGGCCCGATCCGCCGTGAGCGGCATCAGCCGCTTGCCCTCACCGCCGGCCAGGACGATCCCGAGGACACCTCTCCTCGCCATGGCCGCACCCTACGCTGTGGCCATGCGGATCGCGCTGCTGACCAGAGAGTTCCCTCCGGACGTCTACGGCGGCGCCGGGGTCCACGTGGACTTCCTCGTCCGTGAGCTGCGCCGCACCCACGACGTCGACGTGCACTGCTTCGGCGCCCCCCGCGACGGCGCGGTCGCCCACGCCGTCCCGGCCGCGCTGGTGGACGCCAACTTCGCGCTGCAGACCTTCGGGGTGGACCTCGAGATGGCGGCCACGATCGACGGCTGCGACGTCGTGCACTCCCACACCTGGTACGCCAACCTGGCCGGGCACCTGGGCGCGATCCTGCACGGCGTCCCGCACGTCGTCACGGCGCACTCCCTCGAGCCGCACCGCCCCTGGAAGGCCGAGCAGCTCGGCGGCGGCTACCGGCTCTCCTCGTGGGCCGAGCGGACCGCCTACGAGGCGGCCGACGCGATCATCGCGGTGAGCAAGGGGATGCGCCACGACGTGCTCGACGCCTATCCGGAGCTCGACCCCGACAAGGTCCACGTCGTCCTCAACGGCATCGACACGGCGGCGTTCGCGCCCGTCGAGAGCTGCGCCACGCTGGAGCGGATCGGCGTGGACCCGGACCGGCCGTACGTGCTCTTCGTCGGGCGCATCACCCGGCAGAAGGGGCTGAAGCACCTGCTCGCGGCGGCGGGGCGGCTCGAGCCCGGCATCCAGCTCGTGCTGTGCGCGGGCTCCCCGGACACCCCCGAGATCGCGGAGGAGACCGCGTCGATGGTGGCGGCGCTGCGCGCCCAGCGGGGGGAGGGTGAGGTGATGTGGGAGAGCACGATGCTGCCCCGGGAGGATCTCATCGAGCTGTTGACCCACGCCACGGTGTTCGCCTGCCCGTCGATCTACGAGCCGCTGGGCATCGTCAACCTCGAGGCGATGGCCTGCGAGACGGCGGTCGTGGCGAGCGACGTCGGCGGCATCCCCGAGGTCGTGGTCGACGGTACGACGGGCTCGCTCGTCCACTACGACGAGCGCGACCCCGACTCCTTCGACGCCGGGCTGGCGGCGGCGATCAACGCGCTGGCCGCGGACCCGGCCCGCGCGCGGGCGTACGGGGTCGCCGGGCGCCAGCGGGCTGTCGACGTGTTCGGCTGGGACGCGGTGGCCGCGGACACCGTCCGGGTGTACGAGGCGGCGATCGCCGACTTCAAGGCGCGGTAGGGCCGGGCTTCGCCCCGCCGCCGACGTACGCGAGGATGCACGCATGAAGCTCCAGCACACGCTGTCCTACGAGAGCGACCCCGCGTCCGTCTTCGCCGTGCTCAAGGATCCCGAGTACGTCGCCGAGAAGTGCACGGCCACCGGTTCCCTCGACTCCTCCGTGGACGTCTCCACCGAGGGCGACGAGACGGTCATCAAGACCACCCGCAAGCTCCCGGCGGACGGCCTGCCGTCCTTCGCCAAGTCCTTCGTCGGGGATGCGATCACCATCGACCAGGTCGAGCGGTGGGGTCCGCCGGCGGCCGACGGCTCACGGGACGGCTCGCTCAAGGCGACGTTCCGTGGGACCCCGATGAAGGTGGACGCCACCCTGCGGCTGGCGCCGGGCGGCGCCGGATCCGAGCTGAGGGTGGCCGGCGAGGTCAAGGCAGGCATCCCCCTCATGGGCGGCTCGATCGAGAGCTACGCCGCCGAGGAGCTCACCCTCGGCCTCGACAAGGAGGCCGAGGTCGCCAACGCCCGCCTCTGACCCCTCGACCCCTTTCCCCCCGCCATCTTTCCGAATGAACGCGCCGTTCCTCCAATAGGTCCGACTGAACGCCACGTTCAGTCGGACGGGGCAGGCGGGGGTCAGGCGAGGAGGGCGGAGACGGCGGCGGTGAACTCCTCGGTGTGGCGGTCGACGTCGGCCTCGGTGGTGGCCGGGCACATGAGGGCCATCGAGTGGAAGGGCGTCAGCAGCACCCCTCGGTTGGCCAGCGCCACGTGCAGGTAGTCCTCCAGCTCCGGGTCGGCGGCGGCCGCGGACTCCCCTCCCGTCCGAGGGGCCGGCGACGCGAAGCGGTACTCCGCCCGCGCACCCAGCTGCACGACCGACCACGGCAGCTCGAACTCCTCGATGACCCCTTGCACGCCGGCCGTGAACCGGGTGGCGAGCGCCGTCATCCGGGTGAACGCCTCGGGTGTCAGCACCTCTGACAACGTCGCCCGGGCCGCCGCCATCGACAAGGCGTTGCCCGCCAGCGTCCCGCCCACACCGCCGGTGTCGATGAGGTCCACGTCGTCGCGCGCGCTGACCCGGTCGGCGACGTCCGCGGACAGCCCGTACGCCCCGATGGGGATCCCGCCGGCCATCGCCTTGCCCAGGGTCACGACGTCCGGCTCGAGACCGTGCGCCGCCGTCATCCCACCGGGGCCGGCCGAGAACGTGTGCGTCTCGTCGTTGATGAGCAGCGTCCCCGTGGCCCGGGTGAGCTCTCGGACCGCCTTGAGGTAGCCCTCCTCGGGCAGCACGATCCCGATGTTGGTCAGCGCCGGCTCCATGAGGACGCACGCGACGTCGCCGTACGACAGCTCCCGCTCGAGTCCCTCGACGTCGTTGAACTCCACGACGCGGGTGGTCAGGCGTACGTCCACCGGCGCGCCGACGTTGCCCTCGCGGACCTCCGGCCGGCCGTCCGGTCCGACCACGATGAGGACCTCGTCCACGCTGCCGTGGTAGCACCACGAGTTCACCAGGATCTTCTGTCGTCCGGTCACCATCCGGGCGAGGCGGATGGCCCAGCGGTTGGCGTCGGTGGCGGTGAGCGAGAACGACCAGTACGGCAGCCCGAAGCGCCGCGCCAGCTCGGCGCCGACCCAGGCGGCGTCCTCCGTCGGCATCATGACCGTCGCCCCGCCGAGCTCCTCCAGGCGCCGCCGGACCGCCACGACGGTGGGCACCGGGGAGTGCCCCGCCATCGCGCCGGTGTCCCCGAGGCAGAGGTCGACGTAGGTGTGCCCGTCCAGGTCGGTCACCGAGGCACCTCGCGCCTCCGCGAGGTAGAGCGGGAAACCGCCCGCCGCCTTGTTCATCCAGGTCATCGGCACGCCTCCGAAGAGGTGCTCGCGGCCGGCGGCGTACGCGGCCGCCGAGCGCGGGTTGGCCGCGAGGTACGTCGCGCGCTCGCGCGCGAGCAGGTCGAAGAGCCGGGCACGGTCAACGGTCGTCGTCATGACCGGACCGTATCCGCCGCCGGAAACCTTCAGGAACCTCCCCTACCGTGTCCCGGCGTGACCCGGCGCCAGATCAAGTTCGAGCTGTTCATCGTGCTCGCGATCTCGCTCGGCTACAGCGGCGTGGTCGCGTTCGTGAACCTCCTGCAGGACTACACCACCAGCCACGGGCACCTCAACCGCCTCATCACCGCCCCCCTCATCGGCAGTCGCGCCCCCAACCGGCACTGGTTCGACCTGGTCTACCAGCTGCTCGCCATCGGGCGGGCGCTGATCCCGGTCCTGCTCGTCTGCTACCTGCTCAGCCTGTCCAAGGAGAAGCCGCTGCAGGTGCTGGGGCTCGACGCCTCCCAGCCAAAGCGCGACATCCTGCGCGGCACAGCCCTGGCCGCCCTCATCGGCGGCAGCGGCCTGGCGCTGTACCTGTTCGCCCGGCACATCGGGATGAACCTCAGCGTCGTCGCCACCGACCTGCCGCCGGTGTTCTGGCGCATCCCCATCCTGGTCCTCGCCGCCGCCGAGAACGCGCTGCTCGAGGAGGCCGTCGTCCTCGGCTACGTCATCCACCGGCTGGACCAGCTGGGCTGGCGGCCCTGGAGCCAGGTCGCCTTCTCGGCGGTCCTCCGCGGCTCCTACCACCTCTACCAGGGGTTCGGCGGCTTCGTCGGCAACGCCGTGATGGGCGTGATCTTCGGTCGCCTCTACCAGCGGTGGGGCCGGGTGATGCCGATGTTCATCGCCCACACCCTGATCGACTCGGTGGCCTTCGTGGGATACGTGCTGCTCAAGGGACACGTCTCCTGGCTGTGAGCCCGACCCGGGGGTCTCGGCGTCTCGGAGCCGGCCGGGCATCACCTGGGAGTCGACCCCGGACTCTGGCTGACCGGCCCGGCTGGGCTCTATTGTTCCGCGCCATGGTGCAGGCGTACGCCCACGAGGGGCACCTCGAGCTCGCCGACGGTGCCGACGACCGGGCGCCCGCGGCCGCCGTCACGGTGAGCCTGTGCGGTCACTGGGACCACGAGGGCGACTGCCGCTGGCGCCACCACACGAGCATCATCGAGCGCGACGGCCACTCCCTCACCGTCCGGACCGTCTTCGCGTCCGACATCGAGGACGAGCAGGAGGTCCGCGAGCGCATCGTCGCGGCCCTGGAGTCGGGCCTGCTCGCCGGCCCGGCCGGCGAGAGCCGCTGGCAGGTCCTGCGGCAGGAGGCGGTCGACCTGCGCCCGGCCGACCAGCGCGTGGCCGGACGGCTCACTCGGAGCTGATCGGCTCCGGGCGGTACAGCCGACCGACCGCCAGATCGATGATCTGGTCGGGGAGCAGCCGGCGCGCGTAGGTGATCGGCTTGCCGCCCGACCCGACGGCGTACCGCGTTCGGGGGTGCCGGCTCCCGACCGCACGCACGATCACCTTGGCCACGGCCTCCGGCGAGGAGCCGATCGGGCGCCCGTCGCGGCGCGGCGCCAGGACGCGGGCGAGCCCGGCCGCCTGCGCGGCGTACGGGCCCTCGGCGGAGTACCGAGCGGCGTGCTCTGCAGAGATCTCGGTCCACTCGGTCGAGATCGACCCCGGCTCGATGATCACCACGTGCACGCCGTGCGGGCGCAGCTCGACCCGCAGGGAGTCGCTGAGCCCTTCCACCGCGAACTTCGTCGCGTGGTACCAGGAGCCGAGGGGCTCCCAGAACTTCCCGCCGATCGAGGAGATGTTGACCACGTATCCGTGACGGTGGGCGCGCATGTGCGGCAGGACGAGCTGGGTCATGCGCGCCAGACCGAAGACGTTGACCTCGAACTGCCGTCGGGCCTCGGCCAGCGGCACGTCCTCGAGGGCTCCGTACGAGCCGTACCCGGCGTTGTTCACCAGGACGTCGACGCGGCCGGTCTCCGCCACGGCTCGCTCGACGAAGTCGACCATGGAGGCGTCGTCGGTGACGTCGAGCTGCCCGACCCGCAGTCCACCTTCGGCGAGCCCCCGCATCCGCTCGACCCGCCGGGCGCCGGCGTACACGACGTACCCCGCCTCGCTCAACCGCCTCGCGGTGGCTTCACCGATCCCCGAGGATGCTCCGGTGACGAGGGCGACCTTGCCTTCGCTGTTGGCCATGCCCCCATCACACACCCAGGGAGGGGGCGCCGCCGGTCAGCCCCAGCCGAGCTCCTCGAGGCGCTCGTCGTCGATGCCCATGTGGTGGGCCAGCTCGTGGACCACGGTGACGCGCACCTCGGCGACGACGTCCGCGTAGGTCGCGCAGCGGCGAAGGATCGGCAGCCGGAAGATCGTCACCCGGTCCGGCAGCACCCCCGAGTACCACTGGCCGCGTTCGGTCAGCGGGATGCCCTCGTAGAGCCCCAGCAGGTTCGGCTGGCCGGCGCGCTCGTCCTCGACCATGACGGCGACGTTGTCGAAGACGCGCCCGAGCTGCTCGGGCAGGGAGTCCAGGGCCTCACCGACCAACCGTTCGAACTGCTCCGGAGGGACGTCGAGCACGCCGTCAGGCCCCAGCCGCGGCACGACGTACGGCGTCGACGGAGCGAGCCACGTCGTCGGCGTCGGTGAAGGCGTTGCAGACCGAGACGCGCATGACGTCGCGCCCGCGCCACCGCGACCCGGACATCCAGGCCACCCCGTCCGCGAGCAGCCGCTGGGTCACCGCCCGGGTTCGCTCGTCGGGGCCGAAGCTCGCCGACACCTGGCTGAACACCACGTCGTTGAGGATCTCCGCACCCGAGACCTCCGCGATCCCGGCGGCGATCTCGCGTGCGTGGGCGGCGTAGCCCTCGACCAGGGCGGCGACGCCGGAGCGACCGAGGGAGCGCAGGGCCGCCCAGACCGTCACCCCGCGGGCGCGACGGGAGAACTCCGGGACGCGGTCCATCGGGTCCCCGGGTCCGGGGTCCTGGATGAGGTAGCTCGCCGTCGCCCCCATGGACGCGCGCAGCGGCGCTGGGTTCGCGACGATGGCCAGGCCGCAGTCGTACGGGACGTTCAGCGTCTTGTGGGCGTCGGTGGCCCACGAGTCGGCGACCTCGTAGCCGTCGAGCAGCCCCAGCCGGGGCGAGGCCGCCGCGAACAGCCCGAAGGCGCCGTCGACGTGCACCCAGGCGCCGTAGCGGTGCGCCACCTCGGTGGCGGCGGCGACGTCGTCGAAGGCCCCGGAGTGCAGGTTGCCCGCCTGCAGGCAGACGATCGTCGGCCCCGAACCGGCGGCGAGCGCCTCGGCGAGCGCGTCCACCCGGATGCGGCCCTGGTCGTCGTCCGCGACGGGAGTCGGGGCGCCCAGACCGAGGTGACGCAGGGCCACGTCGACCGTGACGTGGCGATCCGCACCGACGAGCACCCGTACGCCCGGAGAGCCGGCCAGTCCGCCCGCATCCACGTCCCAACCCGCCCCGGCCAGGACGTGCTGGCGGGCCGCAGCGAGGCAGGTGAAGTTGGCCATCATCCCGCCGGTCACGAAGCCGACGTCGGCGCCGGCGGGCAGGCCGAGGAGGTCAAGCAGCCAGCGCGCGGCGACCTCCTCCGCGGCGACCACCCCCGGCGTGGCGAAGCGCAGCCCCGCGTTCTGGTCCCAGGCGGAGAGCATCCAGTCGGCGGCCAGTGCGGCGGGCAGGGTGCCGCCGATGACCCAGCCGAAGAAGCGCCCGGACCCCATCGACATCAGGCCCGGCTCGACGCCGGCGGCCAGCAGGTCGACCACCTCGGCCGGGTCGGTCGGCCCGTCCGGCAGCGCGCCGCCGAGCGTCGCCGCGGCGGTGTCGGCGTCGACCCGGGGCGGGATCGGCCGGTCGGCCTCGGCGACCAGCCAGGCCTGCGCGTGGCGGGCCGCCCGCTCCAGCGGGACGGCGTACAGCGTGGGATCGGCGCTCATGGGACCACCCTGCCCTCCCGGATCGCAGTGGCGTTGCGGAACGGATGCCCTTTGGAGGAACTCCTCGGCGTCCCGTATGCTCATCCAGCCTTCCAGCGGGGCTAGCCCCCATCGTCTAGCGGCCCAGGACACCGCCCTTTCAAGGCGGCAGCGCGGGTTCGAATCCCGTTGGGGGTACGTCCGGCCAACCTCGTCCGAGCAGCCAGCACAGCCGAGGCCCCGTAGCGCAGTTGGTTAGCGCGCCGCCCTGTCACGGCGGAGGTCGCGGGTTCGAGTCCCGTCGGGGTCGCCCCAGTTCCTGTTCCGAATGAACGCGGCATTCCTCCAATAGGTCCGAAGGAATGCCGCGTTCAGTCGGAAGGGTCAGGTGGGCTGGCAGGGTGGGGGGATGACCCTGGAGGCCGAGCGGTTCGGTGGACGGTACGCCTTCCATGGCGAGGGGCCGGTCTGGTTCGACGGCCGCCTCCACCTGGTCGACCTGTTCGCCGGCGACGTGCTGAGCGTCGACGCGGAGGGAGCCCTCCACGAGCGGGTGCACGTCGACCGGATCGCCGCCGCCGTCCGCCCGCGCTCCGCCGGCGGCTGGGTGCTGGGCGTCGAGCGGGGATTCGCCCTGCGCGACCCTGACGGGACCCTGCACACCCTCCCCGAGGTGTGGAGCGACCCCGCGGTCCGGATGAACGACGGGGCGACGGATCCGTTCGGCGGCTTCTACTGCGGCTCCATGGCCTACGACCACGAGCACCTGCCCCGCGCGGGCACGCTCTACCGGCTGGACGCGTCCGGAGACGTACGTGCGGTGCTAGCGGGCGTGACCATCTCCAACGGGCTCGCCTGGAGCCCCGACGGCTCCCGCGCCTACTACGTCGACACCCCGACCTCGCGGGTGGACGTCCTGGACAGCCGGGCGCCTGGCGAGCTGGTCGACCGGCGCCCGTTCGTGGACACGACGGCGCTCTCCGGCGTGCCGGACGGCCTCACCGTCGATGCCGAGGGCGGCGTCTG
Organism: Actinomycetes bacterium; assembly: GCA_035506535.1. NCBI lineage: Bacteria > Bacillati > Actinomycetota > Actinomycetes > Actinomycetes bacterium. Next base: position 15,179 of record DATJPE010000064.1, read on the forward strand.
GGTGGCCTTCTATGGCGGCGGGTGCGTACGCCGCTTCGCGCCCGACGGCCGGCTGATCGAGCAGGTGGACCTCCCGGTGTCGAGGCCCACGTCGTGCGCGTTCGGCGGACCGGGGCTCACCGATCTCTTCGTCACGACCAGCCGGGAGAACCTGCCGGATGACGCCGAGCCCGACGCCGGCGCGCTCTTCCGGGCGCAGACCAGCACGTTGGGCCTCCCGGTCGTCCCGTACGCCGGATGACCGCCGCTGACCGCCCGCGCCCGCACCATGACGGAAGCGGGTCGGCGGCTAGTTCTTCGCGAGCAGGCGGCTGAACAGCCCCCGGCGCTCGCGGCCCGAGCGCTGGCGCGGCAGGAAGTCCAGCGGCCGGCGACGTGCCGCAGGCGCGTCCTCGTCGTCGACAGCAGCGGCGGTCCCGTCCTCGGCCGGTTCGTCGAGGTCGTGGAGGGCGGCCAGGGCGTCCGCCCGATCCATCGCGACGGCCGGGACGGCGTCGGGTGCCGCTTCGAGCTCGGTGAGCCCGAGATCGGTGACCTCGAGATCGGTGACCTCGAGATCGGCGGCCGCGAGATCGGCGGCCTCGAGCGGTGGCAGCTCAACCCACTCGTCGGCCGAGGGTGTCGGCAGCAGGTCCACGCCGAGGCAGACGAGCAGGGGTACGACCTCCAGCGGCGTGGCGAAGGCGGCGCGCGTACGCGTCCGCGGGCGCAGGCGCCAGGGCGTGGCCGGCTGGGCGAGCAGGAACGCCACCAGCTCGCGCAACTGCGCGTCGAGGCACTGCGCCACCTGCTCCGCCCCGACGAACCCGAGGTGGACCACCAGCTCACCCAGCCGCCACCCCGGTACGTCGCTGTCCTGGGCGGCCAGGGCGACCTCGAGGTCGATCGGCTCGAGCGCGCCGCACGCGAGCAGCCGCTCGCCGAGGGTCGGGCCGACGCCCGCGACCTGGACGCTGTAGATGCGGCCCTCGTCCAGGTAGACCTGCGCCGGTCCGCGACCGGGCAGGATCGACCAGAGCTGGCCGGTCGTGGTCTCCTGCGCCGCGGCCAGCAGCGCGGGCACGAGCTGGGTGTCAGTGCGCACGGGTACTCCTCGCGGCCGCACGGGAGGGACGGGACGGCCGAGCGTCCACGGTAGGAGCCATCGGCAGCCAGACGCGGGACCGCCACGAAATACGCTGGATCGGCCCACGACCGCGACCGCGGGAGGAGCCGACTGAACCCGGCGATCGGGTGATTCCGGGGCTGCCCGACCATGGACGCATGGCTTCGGGCGCCGCGGTCTTCGTCGCCGCCGCGATCGCGTTCTGGCTCTACGCCCTGTACGACTTCACCAGGACCGACCCGCGGGCGGTGCGGACGTTCTCCCGCCAGACGTGGCTGCTGCTGCTCGTGTTCACGAGCGTGTTCGGCGCGCTGCTGTGGTTCAGCCGCGGCCGGCCGGAGCCCCCTCGGCGTCGCTGAGCCCGCTGATCCGGCCGGAGCGCCTCGGCGTCGCTGGCCTCCGCTCAGCCAGTCGCGGTGTCCTCGATGACCGCGAGGTTCACGAACTCGCGCGGCCCGTCGAGCATCCCGGCCATCGCCTCCTGGATCGGCCGGAGCGCGTCCATGCGCCCGGGGTCCTGCTCGCGGGCCCGTGCTTGCTCGGCGCTCTCGAACACCACCAGGGTGTAGTAGGCGTTCGGGTCCTCCTCGTCACGCATGACCATCGTGCGCAGGAGCCCGGATCCGGGGCGCTCGATGGCCCGCAGCTGGGCGAACAGGCTGAGGACGTCGGCGCCCGGCTTGGCGTGCACCTTGATCAGCTGAGCCCACATGCCGGCCCCCTAACGCACGCCGTAGAGGTAGTCCAGGGCGAGCTGGTCGAGCTTCTCGAAGCCCATCCCGCGCTGGGCGGCCGCGTCGGGGTCGAAGGTCTCCGCGCGCAGCGTCTCGATCGTCTCGCCAGGCGCCAGGGTGGGGGTGGCCAGCTGGTCCAGGCGAGCCTCGCGCAGTGCCTGCTGCACCTCCGGATCGGCGCGGAACGCACGCACCTTCTCCCGCAGGATGAGGTAGTTGCGCATGCACGCCGCGGCCGAAGCCCACACACCGGCCATGTCCTCGGTGCGCGGCGGCTTGAAGTCGAAGTGCCGCGGGCCGTCGTACCCGCCGTTCTCGACGATGTCGACCGCCCAGAACGCGCCCCGCGCGTTGCCCGCGCCGAAGCGCAGGTCCTGGTCGTAGCGCGGCCCGGTCTGCCCGTTGAGATCGATGTGGAACAGCTTGCCGTGCCACAACGCCTGGGCCAGCCCGTGCGCGTAGTTCAGCGACGCCATCTCCTCGTGGCCGACCTCCGGGTTCACCCCGACCAGCTCGGAGTGCTCCAGCTCGTTGATGAAGGCGAGCGCGTGCCCGATCGTGGGCAGCAGGATGTCCCCGCGCGGCTCGTTCGGCTTGGGCTCGATGGCCACCCGCAGGTCGTACCCGCGCTCGAGGATGTAGGAGCCCAGGATGTCGAAGGCCTCCTTGTAGCGCTTCAGCGCCTCCTTGATGTCCTTCGCCGCCCCCGACTCCGCGCCCTCACGACCGCCCCACGCCACGAAGACCTTCGCCCCCAGCTCGGCAGCCAGGTCCATGTTGTCCGCTGCCTTGCGGATCGCGAAGCGCCGCACGTCACGGTCGTTGTTGGTGAACCCCCCATCCCGGAACACCGGGTGCGAGAACAGGTTCGTGGTGATCATCGGCACCTCGAGGCCCGTCTCGTCCAGCGCCACCCGGAACGGCTTCAACGCCGCGTCCTTCTCCGCCGCCGAGGCGCCGAACGCGAACACGTCGTTGTCATGGAAGGTGATCCCGTACGCCCCCAGCTCGGCCAGCTTGTGCACTGCCTCGGCGGGCTCCAGACGCGGACGGACCGCCCCCCCGAACACGTCCACTCCCTGCCAGCCCACCGTCCACAGCCCGAAGGTGAACCGGTCCTCGCGCGTCGGGGTGAAGTCAGGCATGGTGGGTGTCCTTCCTCGTCAGGGTCCTCGTCAGGGGCCCTCGCCGCGACGGTATCGCGCTCTCCCTGCCGGGACAGCACCGGCCGGTGAGCGATCACCTCGGCACGCGCCTCGCCCGATGGCCTATTCTCCTGGAGTCGCCGTCCGGCGACTCCCGGCCAGGTAGCTCAGTTGGTACGAGCGTCCGACTGAAAATCGGAAGGTCGGCGGTTCGACCCCGCCCCTGGCCACCGAATAAGCGCAGGTCAACCGATACGGCGAAGCGCCTACAAGTGATCCGAAGATCAACTTGTCACAGATCTGTCACAGACCTCGCAGCACCCGGTCGAGCGTGGCCATGGCGTCGTGGGCGTCGTCCTCGAACATGTGCGCGTAGATCCGTTGCGTGATGACAGGGTCGTGGCCCATCACTCCGGCAACGGTGACCACTGGGACGCCGGCCGCGAGGAGCAGACTGATCGCTGAGTGTCGACAGTCGTGCAGACGGATTGGACGGAGCCCCGCGAGGCGGGACAACCGCCGGAACTCGCTGCTGTAGGTGTCCGGGTGGATGGGCTCGCCTATCTCATTCGCCACGACATAACCCTTGTCCTCGTAGTACTCGCCGGCGCTCTCCCGCTCGAGGACTTGGACAGTGCGAGTGTGCTTCAAGGCGCTCACGGCGTACGGCGCGAGCGGCACCCGGCGACTGCTCCGCAAGGACTTGGGGGCACCCTCCGAGATCCCTCCGCCCGTGCGTCCGAGCGAGACTCGGGAGCGTCGGATGGTCACGGTCGGTCGATCGCCGTCGAGGTCGATGTCTGACCAACGCAGCCCGAGCACCTCTCCTCTCCGCAGGCCGGACATCGTGAGGGCCCACGGGCCGGCAAGCCGGTGCGTGGTCGTCGAGTCGAGGAAGGCCTTGGCTTCCGCTGCGGTCCAGGCAGCCATCTCACTCTGTCGTTGTGGTAGTCGGTCGACAAGTGTGGCTGCGTTCCGTTGCAGAAGGCCCTCTTTGACGGCCACGGCTAGAGCCT
>DATJPE010000065.1 GCA_035506535.1 Actinomycetes bacterium
TGGGCACCCCGATTGCGCGGAATCGCGTGGGTGGGTGGGGCTGGGCACCCCGATTGCGCGGAATCGGCGGGGGTGAGCGGGGGTGAGCGGGGGTGAGCGGGGGTGAGCGGGTCGGGCGGGGCGGGCAACCTGTCGATGGGATCAAGGTCACGGCGCGTCACCCCAGTGGAAGATCCGGGCCGGGAGGCGGGCGAGGGATGATGGTGGTCCTCGACGGCAGCGGGCCGTCTCGAGCCAGGAGGCGCAACTGAGCAGCCTCGCCTCCCTGGAGACCCGCGGGCGGTCCGCCTGGGGCACGGCCGTCGCGGCGCGCACCCCGGTCATCCTGGCCTGGGCGGTACGTCTCAACGCGGTCCTGTGCGTCCTCGACCTGCTGCGGCCGGGCGTGGGCGACCGGCTGGCCCGTACGTCGCACTCCGCGCTCATCGACGGCGCAACGCTCGCCCTTGCCGTGGCCTCGGCCGGTGCCCAGTTCGTGCTGGCGAACGGCCTGCGCCGCCGCAAGCGGCGCTCGTGGTACGTCACCGTGACCCTGGTCTCCCTCTCGACGGTGGCCGCCCACCACCACGAGGCCACCTGGTCGACGCTCACCGGGCTGGTGCTGCTGGTCCTGCTCATCGCGGGCCGCCGCCACTTCACGGCGGCCCCGGGACCGGGGACGCTCACCCACGCGGCACAGGCCTTCGCCGTGATGCTCGCGGTCTCCGTCGCGGCTGGGCTGACCCTGACCGAGGACACCGCCCCCTCAGCCCGCCTCCTGCCGTGGCTCGGCCAGACCCTGGTCGGCCTGATCGGCTTCGTGCCCGACCTGCCCTTCCAGCGCCCGCCCCAGTCCGACCTGGCGGCGACGGTGCTCCCGCTCATGGGCGCGGCCACTGCCCTGGTCACCCTCGCCGTGCTGCTCGCTCCCGCGTGGCGCCCGCCGCGACCCTCGACGGGCGACGAGGCGGCCGTTCGGGAGCTCCTCGACCGGTGGGGCGAGCAGGACTCCCTGGGCTACTTCGCGCTGCGCAGCGACAAGTCGCTGGTCTTCTCCGCCTCCCGCAAGGCGGCCGTCGCCTATGGCGTCGCCGGGTCGGTCGCCCTCGCCTCCGGCGACCCGCTCGGTGACCCGGAGGCCTGGCCGGGCGCCATCCGGGCGTGGCTGGACACCGTGCAGGCCTACGGCTGGATCCCCGGCGTCCTGGGTGCCTCGGAGGCGGGCGCGACCGCCTATGCCCGGGCCGGCCTCGAGGCCCTCGAGCTCGGCGACGAGGCCATCCTGGAGCTCGCGGACTTCACCCTTTGTGGACGATCGATGCGCACGGTTCGCCAGGCCGTCAACCGGGCCGAGCGCTCGGGGCACCGGGTGGAGCTCGACCGCCAGCGCGACCTGGACACCGACCAGCTGGCCGAGCTCACCTCGGCAGCCGCCGCGATGCGCGACGGGGACGTGGAGCGCGGCTTCTCGATGGCCCTGGGCCGCCTCGGCGACCCGCGCGACCCGGACCTGGTCGTCGCGCGGGCGCGTGACGCCGACGGTCGGCTCGCGGCGGTCCTGGTGCTCGCCCCGTGGGGGCGGCACGGCCTGTCCCTGGACGTCATGCGCCGCGCCCACGACGCCGAGAACGGCGTCGTCGAGCTGGTCGTGGCCGAGCTCGCCCGGCGCGGCCCGCAGATGGGCATCGAGCGGCTCTCCCTAAACTTCGCGGTCTTCCGGTCCACCTTCGAGCGCGGCTCGCGGATCGGGGCCGGCCCGATCCTTCGGCTGTGGCGCCAGGTGCTGCTGCAGGCCTCCCGGTGGTGGCAGATCGAGTCGCTGTACCGCGCCAACGCCAAGTACCACCCGACCTGGGTCACCCGCTTCGTGTGCTACCGGCGCACCGGTGAGCTGCCGCGCATCGGGATCGCGGCGCTCGAGGCCGAGGCGCTGCTGGTACGCCCGCGGGTCGCCCGCCTCCTGCGACCCAGGCTCGGCGCGTCGGCGCGGTGACGTCGGCCCGGGCGGCTAGCGTGTGCGAACACGTGTTCGTCTCGGGAGGAGCGTCGTGCGAGTGCTCGGGGTGGACCCCGGCCTGACCCGCTGCGGGCTGGGCGTCGTCGACGGCGCGCCCGGCCGGCGGCTGGAGCTGGCCGCCGTGGGGCACGTCCGCACCTCGCCCGAGGCCGACGTCGCGCAACGGCTGCTCACCCTGGAGCGCGAGCTGGTGGCCTGGCTGGAGGAGTTCGGACCGGATGCCGTGGCCGTGGAGCGGGTCTTCAGCCAGCACAACGTGCGCACGGTGATGGGGACCGCCCAGGCGGCCGGGGTCGCGATCGTGGTCGCCGCCCGCCACGGCGTACCCGTCGCCCTGCACACCCCCAGCGAGGTCAAGGCCGCGGTCACCGGCAGCGGCCGGGCGGACAAGGCGCAGGTCACCGCCATGGTGACCCGCATCCTGAGCCTGTCCGAGCCGCCCCGGCCGGCCGACGCCGCCGACGCCCTCGCGCTGGCGATCTGCCAGATCTGGCGCGGCAGCGCCCAGGCGCGCCTCGCGGGGGCCGTGGCTCGCGCGGGTGCCCGAGCAGGAGGTGGTCGGTGATCGCGTACGTCTCCGGGCGCGTCGGCGCCCTGGCGCCCGAGCAGGCCGTCATCGAGGTGGGCGGCGTCGGCCTGGCCGTCCAGTGCACCCCGGGGACCCTCGCGCGGCTGCGAGTCGGTCAGGCCGCGCAGCTGGCCACCTCACTGGTGGTCCGTGAGGACTCCCTGACCCTGTACGGCTTCGCCGACGACGACGAGCGCTGCGTCTTCGAGCTGCTGCAGACCGCCACCGGGGTCGGCCCGCGGCTGGCCCAGGCCGCGCTCGCCGTGCTCACCCCCGACGAGCTGCGCCGGGCCGTCGCCGCCGAGGACCTCGCGACCCTGGTCAGCGTCCCGGGCATCGGTCGCAAGGGCGCCCAGCGCATCGTGCTGGAGCTCAAGGACCGCCTCGGTGCGCCCGTCGGACCCGGCTCCGCCGCCGTCCCCGCCCCGCGGTCGGCCGACTGGCGCGGGCAGGTCCACGCCGGGCTGATCGGTCTCGGGTGGTCGACTCGTGAGGCCGACGAGGCGGTCGCCGCGGTCGCCGACGACGCCGGTGAGACGCCAGACGTCGCGGGCCTGCTGCGCGCCGCCCTCCGGACGCTGAGCCGATGACCCGGCCTCCGGCCGGCGAGCCGATGACCCGGCCTCCGGCCGGCGAGCCCGACGCGGGCCTGCTGGACGCCGGCGCCGGGTGGGACGAGCGCGCTTCCGAGGCGGCGCTCCGGCCGCGCCTGCTGGCCGAGTGCATCGGGCAGACGCGCGTACGCCGCCAGCTCGGCCTCGTCCTCGAAGCGGCCCGGCGGCGCGAGCGTGCCCCCGACCACGTCCTGTTCGCAGGCCCGCCCGGCCTCGGCAAGACGACCCTGGCCATGGTGATCGCGAACGAGATGGGCGTGCCGCTGCGCGTCACCAGCGGACCGGTCATCCAGCACGCCGGGGACCTGGCCGCGATCCTGTCCTCCCTCACCGAGGGCGAGGTGCTCTTCCTCGACGAGATCCACCGGATGGCCCGCGCCGCAGAGGAGATGCTCTACCTGGCGATGGAGGACTTCCGGGTCGATGTCGTCGTCGGGAAGGGCCCCGGTGCCACCGCCATTCCCCTCGACCTGCCCCGCTTCACCCTGGTCGGGGCCACGACGCGCACCGGCCTGCTGCCCGGGCCGCTGCGCGACCGCTTCGGCTTCACCGCCCAGCTGGAGTTCTACGAGACCGACGAGCTCGTCCACGTGGTCCACCGCTCCGCGGCGCTGCTCGCGATCCCGGTCACCGACGACGGAGCCGCGGAGATCGCCCTGCGCTCCCGGGGCACCCCGCGCATCGCGAACCGGCTGCTGCGCCGGGTCCGCGACTTCGCGCAGGTCGAGGCCGACGGGCAGGTCACCCGAGAGGTGGCCGCTGCCGCCCTGGCCGTCTACGACGTCGACCAGCTCGGCCTGGACCGCCTCGACCGGGCCGTCCTCGACGCGCTCTGCCGCCGCTTCGGGGGCGGCCCGGTGGGGCTGGCCACGCTCGCGGTCGCCGTCGGCGAGGAGCGGGAGACCGTCGAGGAGGTGGCTGAACCCTTCCTCGTGCGGGCCGGCCTGCTCGTGCGCACCCCCCGCGGCCGGGTGGCCACTAGCGCCGCCTGGGAGCACCTGGGCCTGCCGGTCCCGCGGGCCTCGGTCGGACCGGCCAGCCCGCTGCCGCTGATCTTCGAGGAGGACGAGGAGGCCCCACCGGGCCCGTAGACTGCGCGTCCCCGAGACACCGGGGATTCAGAAGCCGGGCATCCAGACACCAAGTGCCCGAGACGCAGAGGACGTGGGACGACGTGGCGACGGTTCTCGTCTACGGGCTGCTCATCGCGGCGGTGGTCTGGCTGCTCGCCATCCGCCCGGTACGTCGCCAGCGCGCCCAGCGTGCCGCGGTCGAGGCCCGGCTCGCCCCAGGCGTGCGGGTGATGACCACCAGCGGCCTGCTCGGAAGGGTGGTCGAGGTGGCCGGCGAGGAGGTCGTCCTCGACGTCGGCAATGGGGTGCAGCTGCGCTTCGTCGCCCGGGCGGTGGCCACGGTGTTGCCCGAGGACGCCGAGACCATCGCCGCGCTGCCCGAGGCCGACACCGTCGCCGCGCTCGAGGCCGACACCGGCCGGCCCGACGCCGGTCAGGCTGACGCCGGTCAGGCTGACGCCGAGCAGCCCCCCGCGGGCGCTGAACGGGATGCCCCGGAGGGCGCTGGGAACTCCTCGCCCGCACCGAACGTCACCGACGAGGACACCTGACCCGCGCGAGAACCCGCGCGCGCGGCGGCCCGTTCACCGGCCGGGCCCCGGGATCGGGGATACTGCTGCGACCGACGTCGGCCGGCGACACGAGGAGAGCTTCACCGTCATGGCACGAAAGCCAGTCGCGACCGGCGCGAGCACCCCTGGCCGTTTCCTGGTGGTGATGGCGCTGGTCCTGGTGGCGCTCGGCAGCTGGATGGCCATCACCGGGCACACCACGCCCAAGCTCGGCCTGGACCTGCGCGGCGGCACCAGCGTCACGTTGATCCCCCAGACCCCGAACGGCCAGGGCAAGGTCACCCAGTCCGCGCTCAACCAGGCGGTCGACATCATCCGCCAGCGCGTCAACGGCACCGGCGTCGCCGAGGCCGAGGTGACCACCCAGGGCAGCGGCAGCGGGGCCACCATCGTCGTCTCGGTCCCGGGCAAGAACCAGGGCGACCTGGTGGACAAGGTCGGCCAGACCGCCCAGCTGACCTTCCGGCCGGTCCTGCAGGAGGCGGCATCGGGCACCACGACGACCCCGACGCCCACCCCGAGCACGAGCTCGAGCTCGAGCGCCAAGGCGAGCTCGAAGGCCTCCGCCAAGGCCAAGGCGACGGCCAGCGCCAAGGCGAAGGCGTCCGCGAAGGCGTCCGCGAAGGCTTCGACGTCGAAGGCCGGGCGGTTGCTCACCCCAGGCCTGACCGCCGACGCGAGCGCCTCCGCCAGCCCCTCGACCAGCGCGAGCCCGGCGGCCGCCGGCGCCTCCGCCAGCCCCGCAGCCAGTGGGTCGGCGAGTGCGTCGGCCAGCGCCTCGGGCTCCTACGGCCCGGCGATCCCGCCCTCGCAGCTGCAGGGCAAGACCCAGGCCTCGCTGCAATCGGTCTACGACTCCATCGACTGCCTCAACCCGGCCAACCGCGAGGGGTTCAAGGACGACCCGGACCTCCTGCTGGTGACCTGTTCCCGCGACGGGCTGACCAAGTTCATGCTCGACAAGGCGGCCGTCGCCGGCACCCAGATCAAGAGCGCGGAGGCTGGGCTCGACACGACGAGCGGCAGCGGCTGGCTCATCGACCTGCAGTTCAAGTCCAAGGGGACCGAGCAGTTCAAGGACATCACCAAGAAACTGGTCTCGAACCCCTCGCCCACCAACGAGTTCGCGATCACCCTCGACGGTCTGGTGGTGAGCCACCCGTACGTGCAGAGCGCGATCGTCAACGGGTCGGCGCAGATCAGCGGGTCGTTCACCAAGCAGGAGGCCAAGGACCTCGCCGACGTGCTGAAGTACGGCGCGCTGCCGCTGTCCTTCCAGATCGGCGAGGTCGAGTCCACCTCGCCGACCCTCGGCAGCGACCAGCTGCAGGCCGGCCTCATCGCGGGCGCCCTGGGCCTGCTCCTCGTGGTCCTGTACTCGATCCTGTACTACCGCGGGCTGGCGGTCGTCACGGTCCTGTCGCTGACCGTCGCCGGCCTGCTGACGTACGGCCTGATCTGCTACCTCGGCGTCGCGATCGGGTTCACCCTCACCCTCGCCGGCATCGCCGGCACCATCGTCGCCGTCGGCATCACCGCCGACTCCTTCGTCGTCTTCTTCGAACGACTGCGCGACGAGGTCCGCGAGGGCCGCTCGCTGCGGTCGGCGGTGGAGACCGGCTGGGTACGTGCGCGGCGCACGATCATCGCCGCCGACCTGGTGTCGATCCTGGCGGCGGCCGTGCTGTACGTCGTCTCGATCGGCGCCGTCCGCGGCTTCGCCTTCACCCTCGGGCTGACCACGATCGTCGACCTGTTCGTCGTGTTCTTCTTCACCAAGCCGATGATGACCCTGCTCGCGCGCACGGAGTTCTACGGCAAGGGCCACCCGTGGTCCGGCCTCGACCCTGACCGTCTCGGCCGTCGACGCCCTGAGACCACCCTGCAGGAGGCGTGATGTCGAGGCTGTCCGACGCCACCGGGCGCCTGTATCGCGGCGAGGTCTCCTACGACTTCGTCAGCCGCTGGCGCCGCTGGTACACGATCTCGGGGATCGTCCTGCTCATCTCCGTCGGGGCGCTGTTCGTCCGCGGCCTCGACCTGGGGATCGAGTTCAAGGGCGGCGCGGTCTTCCTCGTCCCGACGAGCACCGGCACCGTCGCCCAGGCCCAGACCGCCGTGAAGGACGCCGGCGTCAACGGCGAGGTCGTCGTCACCGAGGTCACCAGCAAGAGCGGCCGCTCGCTGCGCATCCAGACCCCGTCACTGGCGAACGGCCAGGCCATCACGATCCGCAACGACCTCGCCACGAAGTTCACGGTGCCGCAGGACCAGATCAGCACCCAGGTGGTCGGACCGTCGTGGGGCCAGCAGATCACCAAGAAGGCCATCCGCGGCCTGGTGATCTTCATCGTGCTCGTCGTGATCTTCCTGACGCTCTACTTCGAGTGGAAGATGGCCATCGCCGCGGTCATCGCCCTCATCCACGACCTGCTCATCACGGTGGGGATCTATGCCCTCACCGGCTTCACGGTCACCCCTGCGACGGTGATCGGCGTCCTGACCATCCTCGGGTACTCCCTCTACGACACCGTCGTCGTCTTCGACAAGGTCAAGGAGAACTCCCGCGGCCTGACGTCGGGGAGTCGGATGACCTACAGCGAGTCGGCCAACCTGGCCCTGAACCAGACCCTGGTCCGCTCGATCAACACCTCGATCATCGCGCTGCTCCCCGTGGCCTCCATCCTCTTCGTCGGGTCGGGCCTGCTCGGAGCCGGGACCCTCAAGGACCTCTCGCTGGCGCTGTTCATCGGCCTCGCCGCAGGCACGTACTCCTCGATCTTCATCGCCGTCCCGCTGCTGACCCAGATGAAGGAGCGGGAGCCGGCCATGCAGGCGCTGGCGCGACGGGTGGAGGCTCGCCGATCGGCCGGCAAGGTGCCGGCGGGGGTCGTCTCGTCGACTCGCCCCTCCTCGGCTTCGCGACCCGCCGCGCAGGAGGCTGCGGTGGTCGACCCGGCACCGGTCGCCGCCCAGGCGCCGGCTCCTCGACCCAACCCCCCGGCCCAGGCCGGGCAGCGCAACCAGCCGCGACGCGGCGGGCAGCGGCGGCCGCCGGGGAAGAAGCGCCGGTGAGCGAGCCCGGCGTCGCCGACCTGCTCCTCACCCACGTCAGAGACGTCCCCGACTGGCCCCAGCCGGGCGTGGTGTTCAAGGACATCACGCCGCTGCTCGCCGACGCGCGGGGCTTCGCCCGCGTGGTCGACGCGCTCGCGGCGGAGACCGGTCCGGTGGACCGGGTCGTGGGCATCGAGGCGCGCGGGTTCATCCTCGCCGCCCCGGTCGCCTACCGGCTCGGCTCGGGCTTCGTCCCGGTCCGCAAGCAGGGGAAGCTGCCGAGCCCGACCCTCGTCGAGGCCTACCTGCTCGAGTACGGCGAGGCGGTGCTGGAGATCCGCCACGAGACGCTGCAGCCGGGGGACCGGGTGCTCATCGTCGACGACGTCCTCGCCACGGGTGGCACCGCGGCAGCGGCCGTGGAGCTCGTGCGGCGGTGCGGGGCGAAGGTGGTGGGCGTGCAGGTCCTCATCGAGCTGGGCCTCCTGGGGGGCCGCGCCCAGCTGGCCGACGTGCCGGTGCGGGCGCTGCTGTCCCTGTGACCGGGTCGCAGCGGCGGGAAGCGCACCCTCGACTCAGGCGTTCCACCCGTCGATAAACTCGACACGGCGGGGAGAGGGCGAGGAGGCAGTGGCGCAGGAGGCGGCGGACGCGGGCGTGGGCACGGCGGTGCCGACGCCCACCGCGGCTCGACCGGAGCCCGAGGCCCCGGCCTCGGCGCGCGTCCGCGCCCGCCTCGCCCGCCTTGGCTCCCGCAGTTCGGGCGCCGGGGACCCCGTCCTCGAGCCACTGTTCCGCACTGTCCGCGCGACGCACCCGAAGGCGGAGCTGCGCGACATCGAGCGTGCGTACCGCGTCGCGTCCTACTACCACCGCGACCAGAAGCGCCGCAGCGGCGATCCCTACATCACCCATCCGCTCGCGGTGGCGCAGATCCTGGCCGAGCTGGGCATGTCCGGCGCGACGCTGTGCGCCGCGCTGCTGCACGACCTGGTCGAGGACACCGAGTACTCCCTCGACGCACTGCGCGCCGACTTCGGTGACGAGGTCGCCGACCTGGTCGACGGGGTCACCAAGCTCGACAAGGTCAAGTACGGCGACGCGACACAGGCGGAGACGGTCCGCAAGATGGTCGTGGCGATGGCTCGCGACATCCGGGTCCTGCTCATCAAGCTCGCCGACCGGCTTCACAACATGCGCACGATGCGGTTCATGCCGCCGGAGAAGCAGGAGCAGAAGGCCCGGGAGACGCTGGAGATCTACGCGCCGCTCGCCCACCGGCTGGGCATGAACACGCTGAAGTGGGAGCTGGAGGACCTCGCCTTCGCGATCCTCTACCCGAAGATGTACGACGAGATCGTGCGCCTGGTAGCGGAGCGGGCGCCCAGCCGCGAGGAGTTCCTGTCCGGGGTCATCGACCAGGTCGCCGCCGACCTGCGCGAGGCCAAGATCCGCGCGACCGTGACCGGCCGGCCCAAGCACTACTACTCCGTCTACCAGAAGATGATCGTGCGCGGCCGCGACTTCGCCGACATCTACGACCTGGTCGGGATACGCGTCCTCGTCGACTCCGTGCGCGACTGCTACGCGGCGCTGGGTGCGGTGCACGCGCGGTGGAACCCCGTACCAGGGCGGTTCAAGGACTTCATCGCGATGCCCAAGTTCAACATGTACCAGTCGCTGCACACGACGGTCATCGGGCCCGAGGGCAAGCCCGTCGAGCTTCAGATCCGGACCTTCGACATGCACCGCATGGCCGAGTACGGCATCGCCGCGCACTGGAAGTACAAGGAGGACCCGTCGGCGGTGAAGCCCGGCAAGGGCGACCGCGACTCGGCGAACGAGATGGCCTGGCTGCGCCAGCTGCTCGACTGGCAGCGCGAGACGACCGACCCGGGGGAGTTCCTCGACTCGTTGCGCTTCGACCTCGGCTCCTCGCAGGTGTACGTCTTCACGCCCAAGGGCGATGTGATCGAGCTGCCGCAGGGCGCCACTCCCGTCGACTTCGCCTACGCCGTCCATACCGAGGTGGGCCATCGCTGCGTGGGCGCGCGAGTCAACGGCAAGCTGGTGCCGCTGGAGAGCGCCCTGGACAACGGCGAGGTCGTGGAGATCTTCACCTCCAAGGCCCAGGGCGCCGGCCCCTCGCGCGACTGGCTGACCTTCGTCAAGAGCGCCCGCGCGCGCAACAAGATCCGTGCGTGGTTCTCCAAGGAGCGTCGCGAGGAGGCGGTCGAGAACGGCCGAGACGCCCTCGCCCGCGCGATCCGCAAGCAGGGCCTGCCCCTCCAGCGCATCGTCTCCGGCGGCCAGCTGCTCACGATCGCGCACGACAGCCGCTACCCGGACATCACGGCGCTGTACGCCGCCATCGGCGAGGGCCAGATCTCACCCGCGGCGATCGTGCAGCGCCTCGTCGAGGCCCACGGCGGGACCGAGGGCGCCACCGAGGACATCGCCGAGGCCGTCCAGCCCACCCGGGAGGGGCGGCGCCGTGCCGCGCGGCCCCAGGGCGACCCGGGGGTGGTGGTCAAGGGGGCCGACGACGTCTGGGTCAAGCTCGCGAAGTGCTGCACCCCAGTGCCGGGCGACCGGATCAAGGGTTTCGTCACCCGCGGCAGCGGCGTGTCGGTGCACCGCGCCGACTGCGCCAACGTGGCCGCCCTGGAGCAGCAGCCCGAGCGTATGGTCGAGGTCGAGTGGGCGCCGTCGTCCTCGACCCTGTTCCTCGTGCAGATCCAGGTCGAGGCGCTCGACCGGGCGCGGCTGCTCGCCGACGTCACGCGCGCTCTGTCCGACCAGCACGTGAACATCCTCTCGGCGTCAGTGACCACCACACGTGACCGGATCGCCTTGTCCCGCTTCACCTTCGAGATGGCCGACCCGACGCACCTCGGGTCCGTCCTGCGCAGCGTGCGCACCGTCGAGGGTGTCTACGACTGCTACCGGGTGACGGCGGGCGCCCAGCCGGCGCGCACCTGAGCACGGACGCCCCGCGTCCGCCCACTTGTGGCGGGCTCCACGTCACTCGCCTGCCCGGGAGTGACGTGCAACCCGCCACAAGTCGGGGGCAGACGTGGCCGTAGGCGGCGGTCCGCCGAACTCAGCGCCCGACGAACTCAGCGCCCGCCGAACTCAGCGTCGGACGAACTCAGCGTCGGACGAACTCAGCGTCGGACGAACTCAGCGTCCGACGAACTCAGCGTCCGACGAACTCAGCGTCCGCCGAAGTCGGCGAGTGCTCGCTCGGCCTCCACCAGCCACAGCCGACGTGCCTCGATCGACTCGCGGGCGCGGGTGACCGCGCGGTCGTCCCCGGCTGCCTCCGCGGCGCTCTCCTCGCGCTGAAGCTTCGCGATCGCGGCCTCGAGCTGCTCCACAGTGGCCTGGGCCCGTGCCCGAGCCTCCGGGTTCGAGCGGCGCCACCGCGCCTCTTCGGCGTCGCGGACCGCCTGCTCGACGCGGCGCAGCCGGCCCTCGACGCGCTCCCGGTCGCCCCGGGGCACATGGCCGACCTTCTCCCAGCGCTCCTGGATGTCGCGCAGCGTCGCCTTTGTCGTCGCCAGGTCGCCCACGGGGACCAGCTTCTCGGCCTCGGTGGCCAGCGCCTCCTTCGCGGCGAGGTTGTCGGACAGGTCCGCCTCGCGTTCGGCGAGGGCGGCCGAGCGGGCGTCGAAGAAGCGGTCCTGGGCGGCGCGGAACTCCTGCCAGAGGCGCTCGTCGGCGGCGCGGCCGGCCCGCCCAGCCGCCTTCCAGCGGTCCATGAGCTTGCGCATCTCCAGCGCAGTCGCCGCCCAGTCCGTGGAGCCGGCGAGGCGGTTCGCCTCCGCGACCAGCTGCTCCTTCGTCGCCTTGGCCTCGTCCTGCTCGACCGACAGCTTGGCGAAGTGGGCGCGGCGCCTGCGGTCGAAGGCGTTACGGGCCGCCGAGAACCGCTTCCACAGCGCCTGCTCGATCGAGCGGTCGACGTGCGGGGCCGCCTTCCACTCATCGAGCAGGGCCCTCAGCCGGTCGCCGGAGCTCTTCCACGCTGTCGACTCGGCGAGCGCCTCGGCCTCGGTGACGATGCGCTCGCGCTCGGCGCGCGCCGCTTCCCGCGCGGCCGTACGTTCCGCGCGAGCCGCGGCCCGCCGGGCCTCCAGCACCGGGCGCAGTCGCTCGACGCGGACCCGCAGGCCGTCGATGTCGCCCACCGCCTGCGGCTGCTGCAGGGCGGCCTCCAGGCGGTCGATGCTCGCCTGGACCTCGGTCGGGGCCACCTCGGCACCGGACGTCAGCCGCTGGGCGAGCAGCTCCACCTCCACCTCGAGGGCCCGGTACTTGCGCACGTAGTAGGCGAGTGCCTCCTGCTCGTCGCCGGCCTGGTACTGCCCGACGCGCACCTCGCCGGCCGACGTACGCACCCATACCGTGCCATCGGGGTCGACCCGGCCGAAGGACTCGGGGGCGGGCAGCTCGGCCTCGCTCACGGCGAAGCCGCCGAGGGAGCGCCGGTGACGCTCACGCCGTTGATGACCACGTTGGCCGCCGGTGCCCCGTCGGTGACGCCCGCCCCACCGGCCACGCCCGCCTTGGCGATCTCACGCACCACCTTGAGCGACTGGGGGGTCATGGTCCCGAGAACGGTGTAGCTGGGACTGAGGTAGGTGTCCTGGTAGACGAGGAAGAACTGGCTGCCTCCCGTGTGCGGGCTGCCCGTGTTGGCCATGGCGATCGTCCCGGCCGGATAGAGGGCCTGCCCGTCCGAGCCCGCCTTCGGCAGGTTCTCGTCAGGCAAGGTGTAGCCCGGTCCGCCGCTGCCGGTGCCCGTGGGGTCGCCGCACTGCAGGACGTAGATCCCCTCGTCGGTGAGCCGGTGGCACTTGGTGTGGTCGAAGAAGCCCTTGTCCGCCAGCGTGACCATCGACGCCACCGTCTTGGGCGCCTTGGCGGCGTCGAGGTCCATCGCGATGTCGCCACAGGTGGTGTGCAGGGTCAGCGTCACCCGCGCGTCGGGTGGGAAGCTCATCGACGGAGCCGAGGAGTACTGCTTGGTTCCGGGGCTCCCCGGGGACGGGGAGGCGCAGGTGGCCGCGGTGAGCCCGGCCAGCGACGTCGGAGAGCTCACCGCCGACGCGGTGCCAGTGGCCGACGACGAAGCCGACGACGACGTGCTCGCGGACCCGCTGGCGGTGGCGGACGCCTGCCCACCGCCGGTGCCGTGGACGAGAAGCGCGACGACGCCGACGACCGCGACCCCCGCGACCGCGGCGACCACGATCCCGACGGTACGAGTCCGCCGGCGCCGAGCCGCGTGCGCCTCGGACCGGCGCTGGCGCTGCCGCTCGTAGCGTGCGCGCTCGATGTCACGCGCACGCTTGTTGCTGCTTGCCACCAGGCCTCCGAACGATGAGCGTCGGCGCACAGTGTAGGCAGGGCCGGCGGGCGGGCCGGCCACCGGCGGGCCGGTACTCTCCCCCCGTGCTCGTCGTGGGATTCCCCGCTCAGGCGTTCGACACCAACTGCTACGTCGTCGCGCCCGCGCCGGGGGAGGAGTGCCTCGTCGTCGACCCCGGCATCGGCGTCGAGGACCATCTCGAGGAGGTGCTGCGCGAGCACCGGCTGCGCCCGGTCGCCGTCCTGCTCACCCACGGCCACCTCGACCACGTGTTCTCGGTGACCCCGGTCTGCGGTGCGCGCGGCGTCCCGGCCTACATCCACTCCGACGACCGCTCGCGGCTGACCGACCCCACGGCGACGTTCGGCCCGGTGCTGAGCCAGATGTTCGGCGGCGCACTGGAATGGAGCGAGCCGGACGACGTCCTCGAGCTCTCCGACGGGATGCGGCTGCAGCTGGCCGGGCTGGACCTCGTGGTCGACCACGCGCCCGGACACACCGAGGGCTCGGTCCTGTTCCGCAGCGACCCGGCGGTGCCGTCCGGCGACGAGCCGCCGTACTGCCTGTCCGGGGACGTGCTGTTCGCCGGCTCCATCGGGCGTACCGACCTGCCCGGTGGGGACAGCGCCGCCATGGTCCGGTCGTTGCGCGAGCGGATCCTGCCCCTCGCCGACGAGACCGTCGTGCTGCCCGGGCACGGCCCGCGGACCACGATCGGGCGCGAACGGGTGTCGAACCCCTTCCTCGTCGAGCTCGGCACGACCCCGCCGACGCGGGGGGTGTGAGTGGTGGCCCGACCCCGTCCGCTGTCCGGCTTCCCGGAATGGCTGCCCGCGGAGCGCATCGCGGAGCAGCGCGTCCTCGACCAGCTGCGGAGGACCTTCGAGCTGTGGGGCTTCGTGTCCGTGGAGACCCGCGCGGTCGAGCCCCTGGAGCAGATGCTGCGCAAGGGCGAGATCGACAAGGAGGTGTACGTCCTGCGGCGCCTGCACGCCGACCCCGACTCCTCGGACTCCGAGCTCGGCCTGCACTACGACCTCACGGTCCCCTTCGCCCGCTACGTGCTCGAAAACGCGGGGCACCTGCAGTTCCCGTTCAAGCGCTACCAGATCCAGCGTTGCTGGCGCGGGGAGCGGCCGCAGGAGGGCCGCTACCGCGAGTTCACCCAGGCCGACGTCGACATCGTCGGGGACGGCACTCTCGCGTTCCACCACGACGTCGAGGTCGCGGCGGTGATGGCCGACGCGCTCGGCGCCCTCGGCCTGCCGCACCTCACCCTGCAGCTCAACAACCGCAAGCTCATCGAGGGCTTCTACCGGGGCCTCGGGGCCACTGACGTCGGCGCCGTGATGCGCGCGGTGGACAAGCTCGACAAGGCGCGGCCGGCCGAGGTGCGCGCCCTGCTCACCGCTGCAGGGCTCAACGACGCCCAGGCGGACGCGTGCCTGGCGCTGGCGTCGGTGTCGGCGACGGATGCGTCCTTCGTCGACGACGTACGGGCCCTCGGCGTCCGCGACGACCTGCTCGACACCGGCCTCGAGGAGCTCGCCCTCGTGCTGGACGGCGCCGCCTCGATCGCGGGGGAGCGGGTGACGGTCACCGCGGACCTGCGCATCGCCCGGGGGCTCGACTACTACACCGGGACGGTCTTCGAGACCCGGATGACCGGCTTCGAGCACGTCGGGTCGATCTGCTCCGGTGGCCGCTACGACGCCCTCGCCTCCGACGGGGACCGGGTCTTCCCCGGGGTCGGGATCTCCTTCGGGGTGACCCGGGCGCTAGGCCCGCTGTTCGCCCGCGGCCTCATGGGCGCCAACCGCACCTCCCCGGCCTGCGTCCTGGTCGCGGTCGCCGCGGAGGGGACCCGTGGCGCCTCCGCGGCGGTCGCCCGCGTGCTGCGCTCGCGCGGAATCCCGTGCGACGTCGCGCCGGCGGCGGACAAGTACGGCCGCCAGATCCGCCACGCCGACCGGCGCGGGATCCCCTACGTGTGGTTCCCGTCCGGGTCCGGCGACGAGGTCGACGAGGTCAAGGACATCCGCTCGGGGGACCAGGTGCCGGCCGACGCCGCGACGTGGACCCCGCCTGTCGAGGACCTGCACCCCAGCATCACGCTGCCGCCCATCTGACGCCGATCCAGCGGAATCGGGGGATCTCGGGCCCCGGGTGGCGCCGATTGAGCGGAATCGGGGCCACCCGGGGTGCGCGGGGGCCTCGATTCCGCTCAATCGAGCCGTGGAGGGTGGTGGCGGAGGCGAACGTATGTTCGAATGAGGCATGCGCTGGGAGCAGCAGGTCCTCGATGCGCAGGACGACGCCGCCCTGCCCGGGCTCGGGCGCCGCCGCGGGGTGCTGCGGACGGTCTCGCCCCGGGAGATGCCCGGGGTGCGCTTCCACGAGGTCGTGGCGCGCAGCGCGCTGAACGCCGTACCCGCCGCCTCCCGAATGCCCTTCCGATGGACCGTCAACCCCTACCGGGGATGCGCCCACGCCTGCGTGTACTGCCTGGACGGCGAGACGCCGATCCTGATGGCCGACCTCTCGACCCGACGGCTGGCCGACATCGCTGTCGGGGATCGCATCGTCGGGACCGTCATGAGAGGCCGGTATCGACGCTGGACGGAGACGGCGGTCCTGGCGCACTGGCAGACGACCAAACCAGCGGTTGGTGTCACGCTCGCGGACGGTACGACCTTGCAGGCCAGTCCTGACCATCGGTTCCTGACACACCGTGGCTGGAAGCACGTGCTCGGGTCGGGGAGCGGATCCGGTCGGCGACCCCACCTGACCACCAACGACGTACTTGTCGGATTCGGCCACGGCGTGCCATCTGCGGCCCGCCGGGTCGTCGCCATCCAGCCGCTCGGCGTCGACCTGCCGATGTTCGACATCACGACCGGAACCGGGGACTTCGTTGCGGACGGAGTCATCAGTCACAACTGCTACGCCCGCGGGTCGCACTCGTGGCTGGAGCTGGACAGCGGGGAGGGGTTCGACCGGGAGATCGTCGTCAAGGTCAACGTGGCGGAGGTGCTGGCCCGCGAGGTCGCCCGGCCGAGCTGGCGGCGCGAGCACGTCGCGCTCGGGACGAACACCGACCCCTACCAGCGGGCGGAGGGGCGCTACGCCCTCATGCCGGGGATCGTGCGGGCCCTCGCCGGCTCCGGGACGCCGTTGAGCATCCTCACGAAGGGGACCCTGCTGCGACGCGACCTGCCGCTGCTGGCGTCGGCCGCGCGCGAGGTGCCGCTGGGGCTCGGGGTGTCCCTCGCCATCCACGACGAGGCGCTGCACGCGGCCCTCGAGCCGGGGACCCCCTCGCCGCGGGCGCGGCTGGCGCTCGTACGGGCCATCCGCGATGCCGGGCTTCCCTGCGGCGTCATGCTGGCCCCGGTGCTGCCCTGGCTGACCGATTCCACCGACCACCTCGAGCGGGCGCTGGACGCGCTCGAGGATGCGGGAGCGACCGGCGTGATGGTTCTGCCGCTGCACCTGCGCCCGGGGGCGCGCGAGTGGTTCTTCGCCTGGCTGGCACGGGAGCGCCCCGGGCTCGTCGGGCGCTACCAGGCGCTGTACGCCCGCGGGGCGAACGCCGCGCCATCGTATCGGCGGGCGCTCGCCGCCCGGGTCGCTCCGCTGCTGCAGCGACACGGCTTCGCGGGGGGTGAGCCCGGGATCCGCGACCCCGACGACCGCGAGTTCCCCGCCGGGAGCCTGCCCGCCGGTCCCGGTGTGAGGCCTTCCGACTAGGCCTCGTCCGCCGATGGTGACGCCGGATTGAGCGGAATCGGGCCATCCGGGAAGGGCGGAGGCTCCGATTCCGCTCAATCGAGCCGGGAAGGCCCCCCGGAACGCCTTGGCGCCGCTCGGCGAGCCCTCCGTAGCATGGCGGGGCCGCCGGCGCCCCGGCAGGCCGCTGACCGACACCGAAGGATCCTCCGTGCTGCGCACCCACGAGGCCGGCACCCTGCGTGCCGAGCACGCCGGCCAGACCGTCACCCTCGCCGGCTGGGTGGCCCGGCGGCGAGACCACGGCGGCGTGGCGTTCCTGGACGTGCGCGACGCCTCCGGGGTGGTGCAGGTGGTCGTGCGCGACCCCGAGGTCGCCCACGAGCTTCGCGCGGAGTACTGCGTGCGCGTCACCGGCGAGGTGTCGGCCCGCCCGGCCGGCAACGAGAACCCCGACCTGCCGACCGGCGACGTCGAGGTGGTCACCGACGTCCTCGAGGTGCTCAGCGAGGCGGCACCGCTGCCGTTCCAGATCGACGAGCACGTCAGCGTCGGCGAGGAGGCGCGGCTCAAGCACCGCTACCTCGACCTGCGCCGGCCGGGGCCGGCGGCGGCGCTGCGACTGCGCTCGGAGGTCAACCGGGCCGCTCGCGACGTCCTCCTCGACCGTCGCTTCGTCGAGGTCGAGACCCCGACGCTGACCCGCTCCACCCCCGAGGGTGCACGGGACTTCCTCGTCCCGGTGCGGCTGCGCCCGGGCCACTGGTACGCCCTCCCGCAGAGTCCGCAGCTGTTCAAGCAGCTGCTCATGGTGGCCGGGCTGGAGCGCTACTTCCAGATCGCGCGCTGCTACCGCGACGAGGACTTCCGCGCCGACCGGCAGCCGGAGTTCACCCAGCTCGACATCGAAATGTCCTTCGTCGAGCAGGACGACGTCATCGAGATCGGTGAAGCCGTCGTGAAGGCCCTGTGGGCGCTCGTCGGCCACGAGGTGAAGACGCCGATCCGACGGATGACCTACGCCGAGGCGATGGCCTCCTACGGCAGCGACAAGCCCGACCTTCGCTTCGGCCTGGAGCTGGTGGACTGCACGGAGTACTTCCGCGACACCTCCTTCCGGGTGTTCCAGGCGCCCTACGTCGGTGCGGTGGTGATGCCCGGCGGGGCAGGGCAGCCGCGCAAGCAGCTGGACGCCTGGCAGGAGTGGGCCAAGCAGCGCGGCGCGCGCGGGCTGGCGTACGTGCTGATCGCCGAGGACGGGGAGCTCGGCGGGCCGGTCGCCAAGAACCTCAGCGACGCCGAGCGGGACGGGCTCGCGGCGCACGTCGGCGCCAACCCGGGGGACTGCGTGTTCTTCGCGGCGGGCGAGCGGGCGCCCTCGCAGGCGCTGCTCGGATCCGCGCGCCTCGAGGTGGGACGCCGGCTCGGCCTGATCGATGAGTCCCAGTGGTGCTTCGTCTGGGTCGTCGACGCCCCGATGTTCGAGTGGGACGCCGACGAGGGGCGCTGGTCGGCGGTGCACCATCCGTTCACCGCGCCCAACGCCCAGTGGGCGGAGGACTTCGACCGCTCGCCGGGCGAGGCGCTGGCGTGGGCGTACGACATCGTCTGCAACGGCAACGAGATCGGCGGCGGGTCGATCCGTATCCATCGGGCCGACGTCCAGCGCCGCGTCTTCCAGACCCTGGGCATCGAGGCCGAGGAGGCGCAGGAGAAGTTCGGCTTCCTGCTCGACGCGTTCCAGTACGGCCCGCCCCCGCACGGGGGGATCGCCTTCGGCTGGGACCGCGTCTGCATGCTGCTGTCGGGGGCGTCGTCGCTGCGCGAGGTCATCGCCTTCCCCAAGACGGGGGGCGGCGAGGACCCGCTCACCGGGGCGCCGACTCCCATCACCGCTCAGCAGCGCACCGAGGCCGGGATCGACGCCGACCCGTACGCGACCGAGTGACGTGTCATGCACTTCGCAAAGGGGCCTTGTCGAGGCATGACAGGGTGAGCCGATGACCGACGACCTCTTCACCTCCGCCGGTGACGAGGTCGCGGCCGGCCGGGCGCCGCTCGCGGTCCGCATGCGGCCGGCCTCCCTCGACGAGGTCGTCGGCCAGGACCACCTCCTCGCGCCAGGCTCGCCGTTGCGTCGGCTGGTGGAGGGGTCCGAGGGAGCGGCCCCGGTCTCGTTGCTGCTCTGGGGGCCGCCCGGGACGGGCAAGACCACCCTCGCCTATCTGGTAGCCCGGGCCACCCGGCGGGAGTTCGTCGAGCTGTCCGCGGTCAGCGCCGGGGTCAAGGACGTCCGCGCCGTCATCGACGACGCCCGCCGCCGCCTCGGCGCCGGGGGGCGGGAGACCGTGCTGTTCGTCGACGAGGTGCACCGCTTCTCCAAGACCCAGCAGGACGCGCTGCTCCCGGCGGTCGAGAACCGCTGGGTCACCCTGGTCGCCGCCACCACCGAGAACCCGCACTTCGCGATCGTGGGGCCGCTGCTGTCGCGCAGCGTGCTGCTCACGCTGCGGCCGCTCGGCGAGTCCGACGTCCGCGCGCTGCTCGACCGCGCCCTCACCGACCCGCGGGGCCTGGCCGGCGCGGTCACCGTTCACGACGACGCGCTGGAGCAGCTGGTACGTCTCGCCGGAGGCGACGCGCGGTGGGCCCTGACGGCCCTCGAGGCGGCGGCTGGTACCGCGGCAGCGCGTACCCCGGGCGTCGTACCCACCGTCACGGTCGCCGACGTCGAGGTGGCCGTGGACCGCGCGGCGGCGCGCTATGACCGCGACGGTGACCAGCACTACGACATCACGAGCGCGCTCATCAAGAGCATCCGTGGCAGCGACGTGGACGCGGCGCTGCACTACCTCGCCCGGATGGTGGAGGCCGGGGAGGACCTGCGGTTCATCGCGCGGCGCCTGGTCATCTCGGCCAGCGAGGACGTCGGGATGGCCGACCCCACCGCACTGCCGCTGGCCATCGCCGCGATGGACGCGGTCGCCTTCATCGGGCTGCCGGAGGGCCGGATCCCGCTGGCCCAGGCGGTCGTCCACCTCGCCCTGGCGCCGAAGTCCAACGCCGTCTACCGGGCGATCAACGCCGCCGTCGAGGACGTACGCGCGGGGCGGGTCGGACCGGTGCCCGTCCACCTGCGCGACGCCAGCTACCCCGGCGCGGCACGGCTGGGCCACGGCAAGGGCTACCGGTACGCCCATGACGACCCGCGCGGCGTGGTGCCCCAGCAGTACGCCCCCGACGTCCTCGTCGGTCGCGAGTACTACGAGCCGGGGCGGCACGGGGCCGAGGCCGCGTACGCCGAGCGCGTCGAGCGGCTGCGCGCGATCCTGCGCGGGACCGACCCACCCCCGCCCGCTCCCCACGCCGACTGAGCGGATCAGTCGGGCCGGCGGCCGCTGGTGGTCCTGATTGCGCGGAATCGGCGGGGCGCCGGAGGTGGACCGTGCCGATTGAGCGGAATCGGCGGGGTGCGTGGCTCGGAGGGCCGGCGCCAGGGCGGGGGTGGCGTTGATTGAGCGGAATCGGCGGGGTACGGGCCCGCTGGTGGTCCTGATTGCGCGGAATCGGCGGCGTGGGAGGGCCGAGGCGAGCCCGCAGGTCAGGGGCGCCCGCGACCGCGTGGGGTCGGGTGCGGTGTCGAGCGCAGGACGTAGGTCCTCTCCTCGGACGGACGACGCCGGGCGCGGCGGTACGCCGCGAGCAGACCCTCACGGATCAGCCGCGGATCGCGCAGGTCCTCCGCCCAGATGGCCGCTGTCTCCATCCCCGCGGCGTCGAGCGCGCGAAACCGCTGGGTGTCCGCCCGGGGCCGCTCACCCTCCCGATGGGCCGCCCCCTGATATTCACCGCCCACGCCGGCTTCTCGGTCCACCAGGTCCATACGGGCGATGAATGCGCCACCTCGGTCGAGAACGACCACTTGGGGCTCGGGCATGCCCAGCCTGCTCCTGACCCAGATCGTTCGGAAGACGCTCTCCGGTGGGCTCTCCGTCCTCCCGTCGAGCAGGGGCAACGCGGCCCTCGCCCGCGGGACGCCGCGCCAGCGGGGGCGCTCGGCGACGTACGCGCCGAGCTCCTCGACCGTGGTCAACCCGAATCTCAGCGCGGCATCCCCGGCGGCGACCGCGTCGCCGAGAGTTGCGGCCCCCCGCATCTGGTCGAAGGCTGTTCGGACGCCGCTGGTCAGAGGAACCCCGTCGACCTCGATCACGTCCTCGGGTTCGAGCTCGGCTTGGATGACCTGGAGACCGCGCCGAACGTACGGCCGTCCCGGTCGGGCGACGGTCACCGGGACCGGTGCGAGTTCCCCCCGGCTCGTGCGCCCGTCCACCCAGGTCTCGGGCACCCCCAGCAGCGTGGCCGCCGCCCACGACCCGAGCGCCGCGCCCTTGGGCAACGCCGCCGCGGCTACGTGCGCACGGACCTTTGGGTCCCGGGCGTCAAGATTCGGCTGGAGGCGGATGCCGTGGAGCGCCCGCGCCCCGTCCGGCCGCTGGCTGACCCGCCAGGCGAGTGACGTCATGACCGTCATGCTGGGCCTGTCGAGGGCGGTTGATGCGCCGTCCACAGGCGAGGATCCCTCCGCGTTGGGAGGCAGCGCCTGTGGATGCCGCTCGCTGACGTGGCCGATTGCGCGGAATCGAGGGGGACGAGCCGGGCTGAGGCCTCCCATTCCGCTCAATCGGGCGAGCATTCCGCGCAATCGGGCGAGCATTCCGCGCCATCGGGCGAGCATTCCGCGCCATCGGGGGAAGAGGTGCGGCCAGGTAAGGTCCCCGCCATGGAGACGGCTGAGATCCGGCGCCGCTGGCTGCGCTTCTTCGGCGAGCGCGGACACGTGGTCGTGCCCTCGGCGTCCCTCCTGCTCGACGACCCGAACCTGCTGTTCGTCAACGCCGGGATGGTGCCGTTCAAGCCCTACTTCCTCGGCCAGCAGGCACCGCCCTGGCCGCGGGCGACGAGTGTCCAGAAGTGCGTGCGGACCCAGGACATCGACGAGGTCGGCAAGACCAGCCGCCACGGCACGTTCTTCCAGATGAACGGCAACTTCTCCTTCGGCGACTACTTCAAGGAAGGCGCGATCACCTACGCCTGGGACCTGGTGACGCGGCCGCAGTCCGAGGGCGGCTTCGGGCTGCCGGAGGACAAGCTGTGGGTGACGGTCTACCTCGACGACGAGGAGGCCATCGCGCTGTGGCAGAAGGTCGCGGGCCTGCCGATCGAGCGGATCGTGCGCCGGGGCAAGAAGGACAACTACTGGAACATGGGGGTGCCCGGTCCGGGCGGGCCGTGCAGCGAGATCTACCTCGACCGCGGCCCGGAGTACGGCCCCGAGGGCGGGCCGGACGTCGACGAGGACCGCTTCCTGGAGTTCTGGAACCTCGTGTTCATGCAGGAGGAGCTCAGCCACGTCCGTAGCAAGGAGGACTTCGACGTCCTCGGCCCGCTGCCGGCCCAGAACATCGACACCGGGATGGGCCTCGAGCGCATCGCGAGCATCCTGCAGGGCGTCGACAACCTCTACGAGATCGACGAGGTGCGCCCGGTGCTCGACCGGGCCGCCGAGCTCGCCGGGAAGACCTACGGGCGCGATCACGACGACGACGTCCGCCTGCGCGTCGTCGCCGACCACGTGCGCACCGGGCTGATGCTCGCCGGCGACGGCGTGACCCCGGGCAACGAGGGCCGGGGGTACGTGCTGCGCCGCATGCTCCGCCGCGTCGTGCGCAGCATGCGCCTGCTCGGGGTCGACGAGCCGGTGCTGCCCGAGCTGCTGCCGGTGAGCCTGGAGCGGATGAAGGCCTCCTATCCCGAGTTGGAGTCCGACTGGGAGCGGATCACCACGGTGACCTACGCGGAGGAGGAGTCCTTCCGGCACACCCTGCGCGCCGGGGAGCAGCACTTCAGCGCGATCACCTCCTCGCTCGGCGGCGGCCTGACGGTGCCCGGCGAGGAGGCGTTCCGGCTCCACGACACCTACGGCTTCCCGATCGACCTGACCTTGGAGATGGCGGGCGAGGCCGGGCTCACGGTGGACGAGGAGGGCTTCCGCCGGCTGATGGCCGAGCAGCGCCGGCGCGCCAAGGCCGACGCGCAGGCCAAGAAGACGGGGCACGCCGACGTCTCGGCGTACCGCGCGGTCGGCGATCGCAGCGGGCCCACCACCTTCCTCGGCTACGAGCAGACCACCGCGGACGCGACCGTCGCCGGCCTTGTGGTCGACGGCGAGCCGGCCGAGTACGCCCGCGAGGGGCAGGAGGTCGAGGTCGTGCTCGACCGCACTCCCTTCTATGCCGAGGGCGGGGGCCAGCTGGGTGACACCGGCCGCATCGAGCTGGACAACGGGACGGTGCTGGAGGTCCTGGACGTGCAAGCCCCCCTCCCGGGGCTGTCGGTCCACCGTGCCCGCGTCGCCGGGGGCGAGGTACGTCGGGGCCAGCTGGCCGAGGCCGTCGTCGACCTCGAGCGCCGGCTCGCGATCAGCCGCGCGCACACGGCCACCCACATGGTCCACAAGGCCTTCCGCGAGGCGCTCGGCGAGACGGCGACCCAGATGGGCTCGGAGAACTCCCCGGGCCGGCTGCGCTTCGACTTCCCGAACCCGGCGGCGGTGCCGCCCAGCGTGCTCGGCGACGTCGAGGCCCGGGTCAACGACGTGCTGCTCGACGACCTGGCCGTGACCGCCGAGCAGATGACCCAGGAGCAGGCGCGGGCCATCGGGGCCATGGCCCTGTTCGGGGAGAAGTACGGCGAGCGCGTGCGCGTCGTCTCGGTCGGTGACTGGGCCCGCGAGCTGTGCGGCGGGACGCACACCCACCGGACCGGTCAGCTCGGCGTGGTCAAGATCGTGGGGGAGTCCTCGATCGGGGCCGGCGTACGGCGCATCGAGGCGCTCGTCGGCGCCGACGCCTACCGGTTCCTCGCCCGCGAGCACGTCCTCGTGTCGCGCCTGTCCGAGGCACTCAAGGCCCGCCCGGAGGAGCTGCCCGAGCGCGTCGAGTCGATCGTCGCGCGGCTGAGGGAGGCCGAGCGCGACCTTGAGCGCCTGCGGCGCGCCCAGCTGCTCGCCGACGTCGACCGCCTGGTGGGGCCCGCCCGCGACGTCGCCGGGATCGCGGTCCAGGCCTTCGCGGCACCGGAAGGGACTGACGCGGGGGCGCTTCGCCAGATCGTCCTCGACGCGCGGGGGCGCGTCCCCCAGGGCAGCGCGGCGCTCGTGGCCGGGCTGGCGGCCGCGGACGGCAAGGTCTCGGCGCTGGTCGTGAGCACCCCGGCGGCGGTCGAGCGCGGGGTCAGCGCCCGGACCCTGCTGCAGGCGCTGCTCGCCCACGTCGACGGGCGCGGCGGGGGCAAGGACGACGTCGCGCAGGGCGGGGGTACGTCCCCGGCGGGGATCCCGGCCGCGCTCGCGGCCGTCGACGACGCGGTGCGGTCGACGGTGCGGGCGTGACGCTACGCCCGGGCGTACGGCTCGGGGTCGACGTCGGCAGCGTCCGCGTCGGAGTGGCGCGCTGCGACCCCGCCGGGCTGCTCGCCACCCCGCTGGCCACCCTGACCCGCCGTGAGGGCGGGACCGGAGACCTCGACGAGCTGGCGGCCCTGGTCGCCGAGGAGGGCGCCGTCGAGGTCGTCGTCGGGCTGCCGCTGCACCTGTCGGGCGCCGAGGGCCAGGCGGCGGAGGCCGCCCGCGGCTACGCCGCCGAGCTGGCCTGCCGGGTGGCGCCCGTCCCGGTGCGGCTGGTCGACGAGCGGCTGAGCACCGTGTCGGCGTCCCGGGACCTGCGGGCCGCGGGGCTCGACACGCGGCGCGGCCGGATTCTTCGGGACCAGGCCGCGGCTGTCATCATCCTTCAAGCGGCACTCGACGCGGAGCGCGCCACCGGGCGCCCCCCCGGCGAGGCGGTCGGAGGAGGAGCGTGATCGGGCGGTGAGCCAGCTCGGGCTGCAGATGGCGCCGGAGGGGCAGACCAAGCGCGGGCGCTTCGGGGCGATCGTGGCGGTGCTGCTCGCCTTCGTCGTCGTGGCGGTGCTGCTCGCCGGCCTGCTGATCTTCGGGCTACGCCTCATCGGGTCGGGCAACGCCAACGACTACTCCGGCGACGGGACCGGGCAGGTGGACGTACGGGTGGCCCCCGACGCGACCACAGAGCAGATCGCGCAGACCCTGCAGGCCGACGGGGTGATCCGAAGCGCCTCGACGTTCCTGGCCATCACCGCCAACGACGACCGCGTCCGCCGGATCCAGCCCGGGACCTACCGCATGCGCGAGCACATGTCCTCCTCGGCGGCCCTGGACGTGCTGCTCGACCCCACCGCCAGGGTCACCGCCCGTGTGGTCATCCCCGAGGGGACGCCCACGAAGCAGGTGCTCGCGCTGCTCGCGTCGAAGGGAGGCCTGAACCAGGCCCAGCTGGCCGCCGCGGCCGCGAAGACCGGCACGCTCGGCCTGCCGCCGTACGCGAACGACCAGCTCGAGGGCTTCCTCTTCCCGGCGACCTACAACGTCGACCCCTCGACGACGCCCAGGGAGCAGCTCAGGGTGATGGTCGCCCGGTGGCGCCAGGCCGCCTCCGACGTCGACCTCGTCAGCGCGGCGAAGGCGCAGCACCTGACCCCCTACCAGGCGCTGATCATCGCCAGCCTCGTGCAGGCTGAGGTCAAGCCGAAGGACTTCGCGAAGGTCGCGCGGGTCATCGACAACCGCATCGCCGCGGGCATGCCGCTGCAGCTGGACACCACAGTCCTGTACGGCCTCGGGCGCGCGGGCGGGCCGGTGAGCACCGCGGACACCAAGGTGGACACCCCCTACAACACCTATCTGCACAAGGGACTGCCACCGACGCCGATCGACAACCCGGGTGAGGCCGCGCTGCACGCCGTGCTGCACCCGGCGACGGGCGACTGGCTCTACTACGTGACGGTGAACCCGACGACGGGGGAGACGAAGTTCACCAACAGCTACCAGAAGTTCCTGCAGTACAAGCAGGAGTACAAGAGCAATTCGTGACCGGGCCCCGCCGCGCGGCGGTGCTCGGGCACCCGATCGCGCACTCCCTCTCACCGGTCCTGCACCGCGCCGCCTACCGCGAGCTCGGGCTCGACTGGACCTACGACGCCGTCGACGTCACGGCGGAGATGTTGCCCGCGTTCGTCGTCGGGCGCGGCCCGGAGTGGGTCGGGCTGTCGCTCACGATGCCGCTCAAGCACGCCGTGCTCCCGCTGCTCGACACGGCCGAGGACCTCGTGTCGCTCGTCGGGGCGGCCAACACCCTGGTCTGGCGCGACGGCCGACGCCTGGGCGCGAACACCGACGTCACGGGCATGCAGGCGGCGCTCGCGGAGCGCGGGCTGCGGGATGTCGCCGAGGCGACGGTGCTCGGGAGCGGGGCCACGGCGGCGAGCGCCGTGGCCGCGCTGGGCCTGTGGTCCGTGCCCCGGATCACGGTCGTCGCGAGGCGCCCGGAGGCGGCGGCTCCGTTGCACGCGGTCGCCGAGCGGCTGGGGACCGCCGTACGCGCCCTCGGCTGGGACGAGGCGACCCGGGCGCTGCGGGCGCCTCTGGTGGTCTCGACCGTGCCCGCCGGCGTGGCGGACGCCCTTGCGGGGCAGGTGCCGGAGGGGCCGGGCGCCCTCCTCGACGTGGTCTACGCACCGTGGCCGACCCGGCTCGGCGAAGCCTGGCGCGAGGCCGCCGGCGTGGTCGTCTCGGGGCTCGACCTGCTCGTTCACCAGGCCGTCGGCCAGGTCAGGCTGATGACCGGCCGAGACGTCGACGTGGCCGTGCTGCGGGCGGCCCTCGGCCGCTGAGCTGAGGCGGGGTGACGAGCCCCTCGGTGCTGTCCATCCGGTTCAAGGAACCACCCCCTCACGCCGATGGGGTCTGGAGGGCACCGCCAGATGCCCGCTACGGAGGGTTCCCACGATGTCGGACGTCCACGCCGTGCCGGGCAGCTCGACCCGCCTGGACCGTGTCCTCAACGACCTGCTCCGTCGTTGCCCGGAGCTGCAGGCCGCTGCCGTCGTCTCCTTCGACGGGCTGCCCATGGCCTCCGCGCTGCCCCACGGCTTCGACGAGGACCGGGTGGCCGCGATGAGCGCCGCACTGCTCTCCCTCGGTGAGCGGGCATCACAGGGACTCGGCCGTGGCTCGCTGAACCAGGTGTACGTCGAGGGCGAGGAGGGCACGGTCTTCCTCGTGTCCGCCGACGACGAGGCGGTCCTCGTCGCGGTCGGCTCGCACGGTGCCAAGGTCGGCCTGCTGCTGTTCGAGGTGCGTCGCGGCGCCCTGGCGGTCGCGGAGACGCTGCGCCACGAGGACCTCCCCGAGCCCGCCCACGGATACGTCAGCCGCGAGGTCGTCGCGCCGATGCCCGTGCACGTCGCCGGGCACGAGCCCGAGCCGGCCCACGAGACCGCGGCCGTCGCGACCCCGGTCGTCGAGGCACCAGTCGTCGAGGCACCAGTCGTCGAGGCACCCGCTGTGGAGTCCCCGGCGGAGGAGCCGGTGTTCGTCGCGGCCCCGGCCGTGGAGTCGCCCGTGGAGCCGACCTTCGCCTCGGCCCCCGCGCAGCCCGTCGAGCCGGTGTTCGTCGCCGCACCCGTCGTGGAGGAGCCGGTCGCCGAGGCAGAGGCGGTCCCGGTCGTGCCGTCGTACGGCCCGCCGGTGCACACCCCGTCCTACTCGAACCTGCACGAGACTCCGACGTACCCGACCTACAACGGGCAGCCCGCCGACGACGCGGACGTCGACGATGACGACCCGTTGCCGGTGGGCGAGGTGCCGCCGGTCGGGACCTACCAGGACCAGCCCGCTGCCCAGCCCGTCCCGGCGCCTTCCGGCGAGCTCGGCAGCTGGGCGACCTTCACCCCCGGCGGCTCGCTGAGCGCGCCCAGCTCGCAGGGGCTCGACCCCTGGAGCTGACCTGCCCCCCTCCCGCACCACCCACACCCACGACACGACGGAGCTGACGTGAAGTTCGAGGGCTCACTCGACGCGTTCAGCCTCCCGGACATCTTCCAGCTGCTGAGCTTCACGAAGAAGTCCGGCGGGCTGAGGTTGCGCAATGGGCGTGGCGAGGGCGTCGTCTGGTTCCTCGAGGGATCGGTCACCGGGGCCACCTCCGACGTCGCCCACCAGGCACTAGCCCGTCGCGTCGTGGGCATGGGTTTGGCCGATGCCGACGCGGTCCGTGCGGCCGCCGAGCGGGCGGCCGACGGGCAGGTCGGCGTCGCCCGGGCGTTGCTCGACGCTGGTGCCGTCGACGCCGAGGTGCTGCGCGCGGCGGTCATCGCCCAGGTCGGCGACGCGGTCAGCGAGCTGCTGCGCTGGACGACCGGGGACTTCGCCCTCGTCGACGGAGCCAACCCCGACGACGTCGGGGTCCTCCTTGCCCCCGACGCCCTCGTGGCCGAGGCCCGGGGCCGCGCGAGCGCGTGGGAGTCGCTGTCCGAGGTGCTCCCCTCGCCCGACGTGGTCCTCGCACTGAACCCGGTGGCCCCCGAGCCCCAGACGGTGCTCAGCGCCGAGGAGTGGGCGCTGCTCGCGCTCGTGGACGGCCGCCGTTCCGTCGGGAGCATCGTCGCCCTGACCGGCCGCGGCCAGTTCTCGGTCGTCTCCACCCTCGCCGAGCTGCTGCGCCGCGGGCTCCTCCACGCCCGTGGCGCCTCGGACCCCGTCGCGGACATGGAGTCTCTGCTGTCCCTGCTCGCGCCGCTGGAGGCCGCGCGCGCGGGCGACCTCGACTCGCCCGCACCCGCGACCTCGCAGGTGGGTGAGGTGGCGGCACGGCCGGCCCCGCCCGCCGCCGAGGCTGCCCCCGTGGTCGCCGAGCCCGTCCTGGCGCAGCCGGTCCCCGCTCCCGCCCGGGCCGAGGAGCCCGAGCCAGCACCCGAACCCG
The DNA here is from genome assembly GCA_035506535.1 of Actinomycetes bacterium. Lineage (NCBI taxonomy): Bacteria > Bacillati > Actinomycetota > Actinomycetes > Actinomycetes bacterium. Next base: position 28,887 of record DATJPE010000065.1, read on the forward strand.
CACCCGAGCCGGCGCTGGAGCCCGACGACGCGCCCGAGCCGGCCGGCGCGGCCGCTGGGCCGTCCGAGCACAGCCCCTTCACCCCGGTCGCTCCGATGTCCGGCTGGGACGTCGACCCGGAGCCGACCCCCAGGGCGGGGGACGAGCGCGTCGCACCCGAGCCGGCACTCGCCCAGCTCGCCTCGGAGGAGCCCGTCCCTCCGCTGCTGACCCTCGCCCTGTCCCGCCTCGACGCCCCGGCGGAGGAGCCAGTCGTCGGCGTGGTCGCCCAGGCCCAGCCGCAGCCGCTGCCCGGCCCTGGCGATGACGACCAGGCGGAGACGGCCGAAACTGTCGTCGAGCACCCCCTGCCCCGTCTGGGTGGGGCCCACGTGCCCGGCGACGTCGTACCGCCGCGCGCCGAGCCGTTCCTGCCGTCACGCCAGCCGGAGCACCCGGAGCCCCTCCCGTCGAGTGCTCGCGTGACCGCTGGCCTGGCGTCGATGCCCGCCCGGGCAGCCGTGCACGGCAGCGCCGCCGTGGCCGCCGAGCCCCAGTCGTCCTCGCTCATCGAGCGCGACCCCAGTGTCAACCGCAGCCTCCTCCTGAGGCTCATCGCAGGAGTGAGGGGGCTGTAACGGACATGGCAACCGGGAGGATCCGCCGTCGTCACGGCGGCCAGGCCGTGAAGATCGTCGTCACGGGGCCGTTCGCCGCGGGCAAGACCACCATGATCCGCACCATCAGCGAGATCACCGTGCTCTCCACCGAGCGGGGCATCACCGACTCGACCCGCTCCCGCAAGGCCGAGACCACGGTCGCGATGGACTTCGGCCGGATCACCATCGACCGCGACCTCGTGCTCTACCTGTTCGGGACGCCCGGGCAGGACCGTTTCGACTTCATGTGGGAGATCCTCGGCGAGGGGATGCTCGGGTACGTCCTCATGATCGACGCCGAGCGCGAGGACTCCCTCGCCGAGGCCATCGGGATCCACGCGGCGTTCCGGCGGATGGCCCGGGTCCCCTATGTCGTCGCCCTCAACCGTGCCTCGGCGCTGGAGCCCGACGTCGAGGCACGCGTGCGCGAGGTGCTCGAGCTCGCGCCGGAGGTGGCGCTGCTGGCCTGCGACGCGACGGACAAGGAGTCGGTCAAGGCGGTCCTGCTCGCCCTGCTGTACGCCGTCCTCGACGAGCTCGAGGCCGAGCGCGTCAGCGTCTGAACGTCTGGGATGCTGCGCGCGTGCAGTTGAACTGGCTCCTGCGCTATCAGCCGGTAGTCCGGCTGCTGGAGCAACGTCCACCAGGCACGATCCTCGACGTCGGCTCCGGATGGCACGGGCTGAGCGCGTACGTCTCCGGCGAGATCATCCAGACCGATCTGGCCTTTGCGTCGCCGACACAGCCCGTCGCGGGCTTCAGCCCGGTGCTGGTCGCCGCGAGCGCTGATGCGCTTCCCTTCACCGACGGCGCGGTGGACTGCTGCGTGAGCTTGGACATGGTCGAGCACCTCCCCGACTCCATTCGGATCTCGAGTGTGAGGGAGCTCTGCCGCGTCAGTCGCGGGGCCGTCATCATCGGCTTCCCGGTTGGCTCCGCGGCCCGCCGGGTGGACAGCGTCCTCGACCGCCTCCTGGGCGTGCTGCGTCGACCCAGCCCCGATTGGTTGATGGAGCATCTGGGCCAGGAGCGCTACCCGACGGTCGACGTGGTGGTCGACGGCTTGCCGCCCGGATGGCGGATCTCTCGGGTCGTGGGCTCGGGGAATGTCGTTCTCCTGGCCTCGGCTGTTCTGGCGGAGGAGCTGCCCGGCACGCGCCGGGTCTGCGCGCGCCTGGAGCGACGGTGGCGTCGTCGCGGCGTGCCTCGCCTGTTCGACGGGGGGTCGACCTACCGGCGCATCTACCTGCTCGAGGCAATCTGACGCCGCTTCCACGGGATCCCGAAGCGCCAGAGGTACGGTTCACCGGTGTCGGAGGAGTCGAGCGGGATCCGATTCCAGCGACCCAGGATCCCCAGCCAGACCCGGATCGACAGCTACTTCGCCCAGGCTCGGGAGGCGCGCTGGTTCAGCAACTTCGGTCCTTGCGTGTCGGAGTTCGAACAACGGGTGAGCCGTGAGTTGCTGTCCGGGTTCCCGGTCTGCTCCGTCGGGAACGCCACGCTTGGGCTCATGGTCGCGCTACGAGCGGTCCTGGGTGAGCCCTGCGCCGGTCGTGACCGAGTCCTGGTGCCCTCGTTCACGTTCGTCGGATCACTCGCGGCAGTCGTGTGGTCAGGCTTCAGGCCTCAGTTCGTCGATGTCGACCCCGACGACTGGCAACCGTCACCGCAGTCGCTACGGGCGGCAGGGAACGATGAGCGCTTGGCCGGCGCGCTGCTCACGACGACGTTCGGGACGCCGTGGACCCCCGATCGCGAATCTGAGATCCGCGACGCGCTGGACGATCATTCGCTTCCTCTCGTGCTCGACTCCGCGGCAGGGCTGGGCAGCTGCGCACCGTCGGGACGTACGGGGTCGGCGACTGTGTACAGCCTCCATGCCACCAAGCCCTTCGCGGTGGGAGAGGGTGGGCTGATCTGCTCTCCTGACTCCGACGTGGTGCGTCGGTCGAGGCAGTTGTCCAACTTCGGCTTTGACGAGGACCACGGGCTCGGCGCCGAGGTCGGTATCAACGCAAAGCTCTCGGAGATCCACGGAGCCATCGGGCTGGCGGTGCTGGACGAGTTCCCGACGCAGCTGGTCCAACGGCGCAATCGGGCTCTTGAGCTGTTGGAGGAGGTGAGCTCGTACGGGCTTCGCCCGCAACTGGGTCACGCGAGATCGACGTTTCAGTTCCTGCCGATGCTGTGCGCGGATCACCACCACCGCGCCACCTTGCTGGACCTTGCCCAACGTTCCCGAGTCCAAGTACGCGCCTACTTCGACCCGCCGATGCATCGCGTACCTGCGTTCCGGGCCGACGTGGACGGCGAGCTTCCCGTCACCGAGGACCTTGCGGCGCGCATCGTGTGCCTGCCCATGGCCGATGATCTCAGCGAGGAGGAGTCGGCCGCCATCGCGGCCGTCTGCCGACGGGCGCGAGGCTAGCGTCCTGCGTCCCACGCCGGTTGACCCCGCGAGAACGACGCACGCGGAACGCTTAGATCGGGCGAGCCGGCACCCCGGCCACAACCACTCCGTCGGGCACGTCGCGGGTCACGACCGCCCCCGCGCCGACCACGCTTGCACGTCCGACCCTTCGGCCGGGAAGGATCACCGCGCCCGCGCCGAGGGTGGCGCCTGCGCCGACGCTGGCGCCACCAGTCACCCGCGCTCCCGGGCCGACCGTGGAGAATTCCGCCACATCGGCGTCGTGGCTGATCGTCGCGCCGGCGTTGATGTGCACGTGCGGCCCGACGCGCGCCCCGCTGCTGACGAAGGCGAAGGGGAAGACCACGATCCCCAGCTCGCTACCGAGGCGCTCCACGACTCTCGAGAAGGTGCTCACCACGGTCACCGGTGTGAGCCCCCGCGTTTCCGCAACCGCGGCGAGGCGACGCCTGAGCTGAGGGCTTCCGACGCCACAGACGTATGCGGCCGGGCCGGCCCATGTGCAGAGCACCGGTGTCCCCTTCAACCGGGGGTCGGCCGCTGCCTGCGCCTCGAAGGCAGCCTCGACGTAGAACGCCACCAGAGTCAGCGCCGGTTCACGCCCCGGCTCGTCGATGATGTCGCGGATCTCCCGTGCGTGGCCGCCCGCACCCACCACAACGACTCGCATGCCGGCTCCTCAGTAGTGCCGGTACGTGACGTTGTCGTGGAAACCGATGCGCACACCTGCCGCGCGCATCCGCTTCCACAGGTTCCAGTCGGCGGGTTCTCCCAGGCGCCAGCAGGTGTCGCTCATCCGGAAGAAGCGCAGGCCCGCGCTGTACAGGACGCTGCCGTGCGAGATGGAACCTTCGCGAAGGCGTGGACGCCCTACGACCCGCCAACCCCCTCCTTCGCACGCGAGCAGCGCCTTGCTGTGGACCATTTCGTGGCGTCCCAGCTTCGCGGTCGCCAGGAGCTCCTCGACGTGGGTGGGGGTGAATTCGTCATCGTCGTCGCACGGCGCGATCCAGTCTCCGCGGGCCAAGGTGAGGGCCGCGTTCATGGGATGAACGCCAGCCACGCGCCAGAGGTTCAGGGGATCACGCGGATACGTGCCGCGTCGAGGCAGGTTGACGAACCGGATCCGTGAGTCGGCAACGCTCTCGACCGCACGAGAGGTCGCCTCGTCGCACGCGTCACCCACCACGAGGACCTCGATGCGTTCGTAGGTCTGGGCCAGG